>CAMKRB010000324.1 GCA_946415045.1 uncultured Myxococcales bacterium | reverse complement strand
AGCTATAAGCCACAAGCTATAAGCCTGAACTTCCAGACATCGGGTGCGAAAGCTAAACCCACACTGGTTAAGCATAGCCCAAAAAAAAGCCTCGCAATTGCGAGGCTTTAATATTAGCTGAAGACCCAGGTCTTTTTGAATGCGATGGGGGATTTCATTGTACCGAAATTCCAGTTCATGATGCGCTGTTTCACGCATGAGAACATTTCGCCGCCGATTTGATCCTCGACTTTCTCGACCTTCATGACCGTACCTTCTTTGGTCACGAGAATGCTGATGACGAGACGACCGGAAGCCTTACCCTGTGCATTCATCACGCGTTGATAGCAACTGGTGATATCGCCTTTTTTACGCTGAAACATCTTTTCGATAGCTTCTTTGCTGCCGGGAGGCGGAGCACTGGCGAAATCGGATTTTTCAGAGACCTTGAATTCAACCTTTGCACGTGTCGTTGTTTTTTTGTTGGAATTATCGACGACGACCTGTGGACCGTTTGTACCTGTCCCGGAGCCGATACCGAGTAATCCGGCACCAGCGCCACCACTTCCATCGCCTGCGGCCAACTGATTGAGCAGATTCCCGCCGGCAGAGGCACCGATATCACCGGCTGCGATATCGGACATATCCGCGATATGTGTATTACTGCCGAGCATATCACCGTAGAAGCCTTCAATTCCGCCCTCAGCACCAAGGATTTGAGCGGTGATTAAAGCGCCCTGTTCGCGATGTTTATCGGTGATCTGATCCATCAGCTGGTCGCGGGTTGCACCGCTATCCATCGAAGGTTCAGTATCAACGGGAACGTCTGCGATCACATCCTGACCATCTTCAACGATGACAGGTTCTTCGGTAGGTTCCGGAGTCTTTTCGATCTGCATTTCCTCGATCTTCACAGGTTTCATCCAGGACGGCATCACGATAGTCTCATCATCGCGAGGCCAATCCTGCAACCCGACATAGAGCAAAGGAATCAAGTGAGCAAAGAAAGACAGGACGAGGGTAATTGCGAAGACGCGGGGGAATAATTCAGCAATTTTTTCCCAGACAGAAGGTGGGGAATAGAGCAATCTGGCAGCGGCCATTTCATCTCGATTGTATTTAAAATCGAACAAAATGGTGATCTTACCAAAGATGAGCTGTCCCCGTGACTGGCTGGAGAGCGTGACATAGACTTTATCACTGGTAATCTGGACGTAATTGCTGGCTTTGAGTGAATCGTCCAGTTTGATATCGACGCCAGGCTTAACGAGGACCCGTCCCTTCATATTGGCCTTTTGGAGGCACAGGGTATAGGAATCGTGGGTCTGATTATGCAGAAAGAGATTCCATTTTTTGGGCACAGCCGAAGACAGGATGCAAAAAGTATTGGAATCATCCTGTCCAATGGAAACGGTATGACGCTTGGTCAGTGTGCGGTCTTCGAGTTTTTGCTTTCCTCGGAACACGCCAATGCGCAGACATTTTTTAGGCTCTTGCACAGCCATTGTGCAAACCTCCGGATATATTCATTTCTCCATCAACACACCACTTCACGCGAACAGATCAATTGTCGTGAAGTGATGGTCAAGATGGAAACGGCAATTATTGGAGTGGGGGAGCGCCTGAATAACGACCACTCTCTTTCATCGAACCTTGGATAACAGCGAATCTGAATTTTTTAAATTCGGCACCAATTGCGGTCTGCATCACTTCGACGAGGAGTCTGTAGCTCACGGACTCGTCAGCAATAATGGTCATATCGCCTTCGAAAGTGCGGCCGCTTGACATCGCAATACTTTTCAATTTTTCAACTTCTTTCCGAAGTTCGGCTTCAAGTGGCTCGATAATCAGGCCGCTTTCACCACCTTTTTTGAAGTTAGCACCGACCTTGCCCCCTTCCTCGAGGTCGAGGATACGCTGTCTAACCATGAAGATGCCTTCTTTATTGACCGTAAGAACGGTCATATCGGTCGGCTGAACTTCAGCAACCGAAATCGGCACATCAGTATTGGGCAAAACGACGAGGGGCTCTTCACCGTATGATTTCAGCAGGAAGACGAGGATGATCGTCATCATGTCCATCATGGAGTTCAAGCCAAGGCCAACTTTACCGGCGTCGTGAGAACGACCCGCTTTGCGCTTTGCCTTGATACGCTCCACAAGCTGAGCATTAATCTGGGCTTGTTTATCGTTATTCTCAGGTGCCATTGTCTGCAATCCTGTTTAAAAGTGAATGTGTGTGGAATCTGAACTATTGTGATACGGTTGGCAGTCCCAAAATGACCACAGGGAACAATGCCGCCTGTGTTTTGGTATTATCCTCGCCATCGATCAGTACCTGGCGAGCTTCATTGAGTTCTTCCTCACTCGTCAGAACCTTGCCTTTCGTCGCTTCGGCTTCAGACTTGGGAACCAGCTGGAATCTTGCAATATCCATCGCCTTGACGAGTACGCCGAAATTCACCGACGAATCGGCAACAATTTCGATCTGCTCATGGGTCGCCCAGTCACTCTTGCTCTTGATCTTCATCAGCTCGTTGTACAACGAAAGCCAGTCCTGCTTGTCCGTCTCAAGTGCTGCGTCCTTCTTGCTTTCGGGCGCACAAACGGTCGGACCGCCTGCTGCACAGCCATCTATCGCATTCAGTGGCATGCCGTTCTCGACGATCGTAAAGCCCTGCTTCGATATAAACAGCTGCAATCGCTTGGGGGGATCACCGCTGTTCATCGCTGCTCCGGCACTGCGCTGAGGCATCGTTACCTCAATCAACGTTATCGTCATAAATACGACGTTCAACAGCATCAGAGGAATAAGCACCAATACCATATTCATGATTGGTGTCAGATTGATATCTTCAGCATCTGGCACTTTGTTTTTTGCCATGTCGCTCTCCTCTTCGGTCAGTATGCGGGCATCTCTGCTATGCCCGCGCGTGTCTCAGTCCCTTGCTTATTTCGCAATACGTTTGGCAAGAAGGTTGCCCAAACGCGTCGAGTAGAGCTCGATGTCGCTGATGATCTTTGTCGCAAAGGTCGACAGAAGAACGTGGAAGGTCAGCGTCGGGATTGCGACGATAAGACCAAATGCCGTCGTGTTCATTGCGATAGCAATACCTGCCGACAACATCTGCTGTCTCTGATCCGGTGCCGCGCTTTCCAATGCACCGAATGCGTCGATCAGACCGATAATCGTACCAAGAAGTCCGAGCAGCGTCGCAATGTTCGCCATCGACGAAATCGCAGGAAGGAATCTCGTAACCAATGGAACAACTTCAAGCGATGCTTCTTCAATCGCATTCTGAATCTCAATCTCGGTCTTGTTCGCCATCGAAAGACCAGCCTTGATTACTCGCGCCACAGCAGCTTCTTTCGCCGCATTGCAGACCTGGATCGCACCGTCAATGTTGTTCGCCATGATGTTGCGCTGTACCGTCTCCATAAACGAACGCGCATTCGTGTTGAATTTGAAGAAAATGTAGTAAATGCGCTCTACGAGCAGTGCCAAGCAGATAATCGATACGGCGCAGATTGCCCACATCCAAATTCCACCCTGGTCCAACGCAAACGCTTGTTTAATGCCATCCATCTTTTAAATTCCTCCGTTCTATACGAACCAACTGACCTGCGGCAGCTCGAACTGCCTGGAAATAACGCTCCCATGCCTCCCTGGCACAAGAATTAACCGCACTCTTATATCACGCACGCCTTCTCACAACAACACAATTTATATCATCTCGCGCCGTCGCTTCATTTTTCTTGCGCACGTCCTGGCCCTCAGGTGTGTCCTGCAGCCTTAGTTTGCGCTTTTTACCCCCATTCCCGTTTTTTTTTCAATCCTTTTCTGAATTATTGTGCCTTTGTGTTTTCTTCCCTGCTCGCTTTGTGGCGTCATGCGCCGCCACTACAGCTCACTTGCCGGCCTTTTGCCTGCGGCAATACGGCCTCTTTCGGCCGGCTATTTGTGCCAAATACGCCGGCCGCTCACGCTCTCGCGCTGGCCGGGGGTTACGCTGCGCTTACCCCGGCTGTGATGTTGCACGCCTTCTGCGTGCTTGTGGTTGGCGCCACGTTGTGGCGCGCCTGATTAAATCTATTCACTATTCACTATTCACTGCTCACTATTCCCGTGGGTTGTACTCACAGCTCACCACTCATGATTTCTCCAAATTCTACCGGCACCGGCGACTCAAAATGCATCATCTTCTGCGTGACTGGATGCCGAAATCGTATGGTTTCTGCATGCAATGCCAAACGCCCGATACAATCATCCGTCGCGCCATATTTCAAATCGCCCACAACCGGATGCCCTGTCGACTGCAAATGCACTCGAATCTGATTCGTTCGTCCCGTCTCAAGCTCCAGCGCCAGTAAACTCCGTTTCCCGTTCTCCTCAATCACGCGATAATGCGTGATCGCACGCAGCCCCCGATTCGAATCATTCGTGCTGTGCACGACTTTATGCTCATCCTCATAAAGATAGGTGTCGATTGTTCCTGATTTCTGTTCGAATACTCCCTGGGCAACCGCAATATACCGCCGTTCCTCCAC
>CAMKRB010000323.1 GCA_946415045.1 uncultured Myxococcales bacterium | reverse complement strand
CTACTCATAGCATAGAGCTTTAAAAAAAAACAGCACAAAGTTAACGCCTATGGCCCAATGTGGTCGCCCATAAGCCGTCGCCAGCGAGCTGTAGCGACGCGCGGTTCGCGCGTCGCAAAGCGAGCAGAGACGTGTCGCGCCACGTGCCAGCTTCTGATCGCATCGGATTATGCTTCTTTCACTAGCCTCTGTTCATCTCCTCAATCACCAGAGCCTGCAATTCGCTTTTAGGAATAAGCAGTTCATATTCTGCAACAGCAATCGGCTTGTTGATATCCTGCAAAGCGATTTCTACATCCAGATGATCTTTTTCTGCGCATAATATCAGACCGATGGATTGATTCTCATCTATTTCTCTTTCTTGCTTATCCAGGATAGATAGATACATATTCATTTTTCCGATGTATTCACTTTTGAATTCGCCGATTTTTAAATCAATGGCAACCAGGCTTCGGAGTTTTCTGTTAAAAAACAGCATATCGACGAAGTATTCCTTTTGATTATATTCCACGCGATATTGATTGCCGATAAATGAAAAACCCCGTCCCAGTTCCAAGATGAATCGTCGGATTCTTTCAACAAGACGATTCTCTAGTTCGCGTTCGGCAATCGGCTCGGTAACTCCAAGAAAACCGAGATTATAGGAATCGCGCAAGATGTCGTTCGCTTGTTTTGCCTGTTCTTGCGGCAACGCGTTGAGAAAATTGTTATCCCTTTGCTCATCCTTATGCGCCGCATACATATTCATTTTGATGGCATTGATGAGATATTCACGATTCCACCGATTATTGAATGCTTCCGTGGCATAATAATACGTTTCTTCATCAGAAATTTTCTTGTTGATCAGCAAGAGATTATGCCCCCACTGTAAAACTGCTACAGCGCGTAGCAGTTTTTCATCTGACGCTCTGTATCGCTCGTAAAACAGCTTCATGTTCCACAAATTTCGGGGCGATAAGCCCATGTCCGGGAATGATGCTTTCAGGTCGACCGACAGCCGCTGGATGACATTGCTCCCATATCCACCCTCGATTTTTCTGTCGTATAACAGTTTGCCAAGGTTCCAATAGGTCGTCATGGCTGCGGTATTGACCTGGATGGCAATCGCATTTCTGGATGCTTGAATCTGTGAAACCGCTGTATTCAGCAGGTCTGCGTAATCTGTTTCTGGAATTGCGATTTCGGTTTTCTTCGTCATAGCGTAAACCTCCGTGGTTATGGCAGGCCTTCGCTGGCCCGCGTAATCGCGAGCACTTCTATTCGCTCGCTTTGGGCGAGCGAGTCAAGGGGAAATCGTATCGCAGATAGCGGGCAGGGCGGCGGCGTATTGGCGACAGCGGGGCATGCCCCGCTGCCAATAGCCAGCCGCCAGCGAGCTGTAGGCGCGTGCCGTGACACGCGCCTAGGCGAGCAGAGACGTTTCGTGAAACGTCTCACGCAGGCCGTATGCGCGTAGGGGCGACCCAATGTGGTCGCCCTATGCGCATAGGCCGCGCCCCATCCAAACATCCAATTCACCGGGCAATAACCCCCGTTTGCGTTAGAATATCCATGATGGAAGACACTGGGATGACCTCAAGTTTGTCTTTGACCTCCTGGGCTACGTCTTTCATGTCATACAGATTGTCTTTCGGGATGAGTACCTTTGTGACACCGGCTCTCTGAGCGGCCATCAGTTTTTCGGGCAATCCGCCGATTGGAGTGACGGCGCCGCGCAGTGCAACCTCGCCAGTCATCGCAATATGGGGATCGACGACGTTTCCGGTCAAAAGTGACGAAAGCGCAGCCGTGAGCGTCACGCCGGCAGAAGGACCGTCTTTGGGAACGGCACCGGCAGGCACGTGAATGTGCAGATCGTGTTCTTTGAGCTGCTCGGCTTGCTCGGGAAATTGTGATTTTACAAGGCTCAGCGCTATTCGGGCCGATTCCTTCATCACATCGCCGAGTTGTCCTGTAATGATGACATCGCCCTTTCCCGGCGTGAGTTTGGTTTCGATATGAAGAATCTCGCCACCTACCGGCGTCCAGGCCAGGCCCGTGACAACGCCGACCGCAGGTTCCGGCAGAATCTCCTCGTGATGAATGGGCCTGCTTTCCATCTTTTCGTGCACGATGTCGGGCGTGACGATGAGGCTTTTGTCGGGATTCGAGGCGACTTCGACCGCCAGAATGCGGCAGAGCGTGTCGATGTGCTTGCGGAGTCCGCGAACCCCCGCTTCCGACGTGTAGTTCGAGATGAGGTCTTCGAGTGCATCGTCCTCAAAACTGAGCTGTCCACTGGGAATGCCCATCGCCTCCATCGATTTGGCTACGAGATGTTCCCTGGCAATGCGCAGTTTTTCGAGTGGCGTATAACCCGTAAAATGTATCACTTCCATGCGGTCGAGCAGGGGCTGCGGGATGGTGTCGGTCGTGTTGGCAGTGCACACAAAGAGGACATCGGAGAGATCGTAAGGGACGTTCATATAATGGTCGGTGAACGTGTTATTCTGTTCCGGATCGAGCACTTCGAGCAGGGCGCTGGCGGGGCTGCCGTGATAGGATGCGGACATTTTGTCGATCTCGTCGAGCACCATCACGGGATTTGAAACGCCGCTCTTGTGAATGCCATCCATGATGCGGCCGGGCATGGATCCAATATAAGTGCGGCGGTGACCGCGAATATCGGATTCGTCATGCACGCCGCCCAGGCTGACGCGCACATACTCACGGCCCAATGCGCGGGCGATGCTTTTGCCGATGCTTGTCTTGCCCGTTCCCGGGGCACCGACGAACAGCAGAATCGATCCGGATTGTTGCTTTTTGAGGTTCATAACGGCAATTTGCTGGATGATGCGATCCTTGACCTTGGCGAGTCCATAGTGATCCTCGTCCAGAATATGGCGTGCCTCCTTGAGATCAATGGGTTCGGCAGGCTCTTTTTTCCAGGAAAGCGAGGTGACGAAATCGAGATAATCGTAAAGCATGGCGGCTTCGACGCCCTCTTTGCCTTCGTGCTTGAGGCGATTGAGGACTTTTTCAGCTTCCTGGCGCGCCGTTTCGTTCATACCCGATTCTTCAATCTTTTGGCTGAATTTCTGAATGTCGGTCACATTTTCCGGGTGCATCTCATCGAGTTCCTTTTGCAGGTGCTCCATCTGGCGTTTGATGGCAGCCTCTTTGTATTTGGTCTGGATTTCCTTCTGCTGCGATGAGTTCGCTTCATTCGTGATTCTGCCGACTTCCGTAAATTCATAGATCGTTTTCTCGATGATTTCCGCCCTTTGGGCACGACTGTCCTGCGCCAGAATCTCATAGCGCTGTTCGTTGGAAATCTCGAGCGCAGGCGACATGACGCATGCAGCCATTTCGATGGAGTTGATCTGGTTGATAAAAAATTCGGCGTTATCTTTCCATTGGAATCCCGAAGCAAATCTGCGGATTTCCTGCACAAGCGCATCGACCTTGGCTTGCTCGGTTTCTTTGTCCAGGTCTTCACCTTCGCTGCGTTGTGAAAGAGTCAGCTTTATCGTATGGTCTTCGTTAACGATGATGCTTTCGATGTTGACGCGGTGCTGCATCTGTATCACCGCAAATCCTTTGGGATTGATAGCCTTGATGACGCCGGATACGCCTATCGGATAGAAATTATCCGCCTCCATATCTGAGGATGTTGCTTTGGCGACGATCAAAACGACCTTCTCGTTGATCGTGATACCATTTGCCCCAGTATTCTTGCGGATTTGGTCTACCG
Organism: uncultured Myxococcales bacterium; assembly: GCA_946415045.1. Classification (GTDB taxonomy): domain Bacteria; phylum Myxococcota_A; class Bradymonadia; order UBA4248; family UBA4248; genus UBA4248. The sequence goes on along the minus strand of CAMKRB010000323.1, from coordinate 809 downwards.
GAAGATGCAGTGAGGCGTTTGGGAGAATAATCATATTGTAAACGGGGACGATTAACATGGCGGTTTCCTTTCTTAAATGAATGTTCGTTTAATGAAGCGTAATTTCTTAAACCAAAAATGGCGACGGTGATGGGGTAGCGTTCATCTTATGGGGTTGAACGCGCGTGAATATTTGCGGAATCAGCAAATCATGGGTGAAATCCGGTAAACAGCCCGGGGTGAAGCGCCTCACCCCAGGAGCGGGATTTACCTGTGTTTTGAGGTTTTCTTGCTAAAAGCGTCAATCCTATGCATGATGTACAAAAACTGATTGAATCATCTGAACGAGTTCATCGAGATTTGCATTGCAGCTGCATGATATATCTTTGTTTTTCATAGCCAGGAACCGCACGGGCGCAAAGATCATCGCCCACAGGTTCCAGTCGCTGCACGCCCGAATGCGCCCATCACGCTGATATTCGTGAATCAGAGTCATGAGTTCATTGGTGCATTCTCTTTCACAAACCTGTTCACACAGGGTGGGACATCGCGAGCACTGCTCGACAAAACTGAAGATTTCTTCATTCTCGACAAAATAAGTGTAAGATTCGCGCACAATGACTTCGATAAGTTCCCCTGCCTCCATTTGGGGATGGATGTGCTGCACGAGATATTGGTAAGACTGCCTTGAATATTCCTTAAAAACCTTCGAGAGCATCTCCTCCTTGCTGTCATAGTAAATGTAGATGGTTGCCGGCGAAACATTGGCCTCTTTTGCGATCTTGGAAACCGAGGCGCCTTCAATGCCCTCCCGCAGGATGAGCTGCACC
>CAMKRB010000322.1 GCA_946415045.1 uncultured Myxococcales bacterium | reverse complement strand
GTGCAAGTCGCTGGACGAAAAGATTTCTGCCGAGCTGGAAGCACTTGAAAATGGCACGGTAGTCGCCGTTGCAGAGGAATCGGCGTCGAAACCGTCCAAATCAGAAAAGAAAAAGCAATCGACAGCAGCTGCGGATGCTGCGGTGGCTGCCGGACGGGAAATCGCGCCCGGGAAGTTGGAAAATGCCGGCGTGGATAAGACGGCGGAAATTTCGGAACACCGGGAGGAAAGCGTCGAGCCGCAGGTGCTGGAAGATGCCGGGGCGTCGCGTATGGCCGCAGGCCATAGCGACGCAGAGGGGGAGGCGCGTATGGCCGCAGGCCATAGCGACGCGGGGGATACTTCCCCCGACACAGAAATCATGAACGAGACGCCGCAGACAGAATCGGGTAATGAAGCCGAAGAAACTGCGAAAAGCGAGGATGCGGCAGCAGAGGTTGGGCTTTTTGACCTGATTCACGTTCAGATTCGGTGCTTTTTTAAGATTCGTGCGTGTGTGCGGCCGCCGTATATCGGGCAGTTTGTCCTGTTTTCGGAGCGTTATGGGAAGGATGTGCAGGCGCGCGTCGACCGGTTTTTGGGCGTTTTGTCGAAAGGGGAGGATGATTTCGCGGCCAAAACCGAAGTTGAGGTGGGGTATCGCGATGATTTGCTGCCGGATATGCCGGAGCGAGGCCTTATCCTTTATCCGAAGAAGAAAAAGAAGCGTTAGTTTGGATGGCACGGACGGAAAATAAATGGCCGGTGTGGTAATTTGCAGATTTGCCGCTATTTATGAGGTGGCGTGAGTGCCGGTTGGGGATGAAGTATGCAGTGGAAGCAGCTTTCGATTTTGGGTGCGTGTTTGCTGATGTCGTGCAGCAGTCTGGATGCGGGCTGGCGTGCACAGAAGGCGGGAGATTACGACGAGGCGCAGAAGCAGGCGATGATCGCGCTGTCGCGGGAACCGCGTAATCCCGAGGTATATCAGCTTGTAGCGACGACGGCGCTGTCGCGCGGTCAGTACGATTCGGCGCTGAAAGCGGCACAGTTTGCGCGAAGACTGGATGGCGGCACTCCAAAAACCGAAAGACTGATTCGGCAGATAAGCTACAGCAAGAAAGATTGGAAATCGTTATGTGATGCGGGTTTGCGGCTTTCGACACAGCCCGCCGGGTTCGATGCCGAAGACGAAACCCGGATGCGAGAGGGCTTTAAGGCGTTGCAAAAATCGATGTCCGGAGACGGCTATGGCTGTGCGGCAGCGCTTGAAGCACGTGGAATGACTGTGGACGGCGTCGATAAGGTGCGTCACAACTACGTGATGCAGCTGGTGCGCAGCGGGCAGTACCGGGATGCGCTGAAACTTGCCGACGCTTCGGACAATCCCGATTTGAACCAGCTGGTTGCGGCGCGCAGTTTGTTTGCTTTGAACCGCAAAGATGAGGCTGTTGGCAGGCTGCAGCAGTATGTGGGCGGGGCCAGCGATACGACGCGCGAGATGAGGATGGCTCAGGCGGCGGCGGTTTGCGAGGAATACAGACAGTATCAGGTCGAAGCACAGCTTTTGGATGGTACGACGTCGGCAGATAACGAGCTGCGGCGAATCATGGCTTTGCGGCGCAGTTTCAGGCAGGATGATGCTGCGAATCTGCTCGATGCGCGCGTCGCAAACCGAAAACTGACGCCGGCACAGACACTGATGGATATGCAGACGCTGTGTGATGCCGGATATGGCGATATGGCACTTAAAACCTATCAGGCGTGCAATTCGTGCAGCAGCAATCCGGAGACCGTATTCAAAGCTGCTGACATGCTGATGAGTGCACGGGAATCGCAGGCGGCGGTTCAGATGCTGGCGGATTTGGGCGATGCAAATGCCGATAATGGCGATGTGCAGGTGCGGCTGTTTGACTGGTACAGAGCAAAAAAATATCATGCGCAGGCATTGCTTTGCGCAGAACGCGCGAAAAAAGCGGGTATACGCAATGACGCATTCGATGCGGCAAGACTCGAAACCTATGTGTTGACCCGAGAATACAAGACGTTCGAACGCGAGGCCAAAGCGTGGATTGATGAACATGATGCGCCTGCAGTTGGTGCGCGGACGACGGTCGCCGGAATTGAACAAAGCCGGTCGAACTGGAAAGGTGTGCTCGAGGTGCTCAAACCCGTCAACGATGCGCATGCGCTGTCGGGGGAGTCGCTGGATTTGTATCTGAAGGCGCTGTCGGCGACGCGCAATTTCGAACAGTTGTATGGGACGTTGTCGACCTACCGGCCCGATATGAAGCCCGAATCAAAGGCCGATTATTTTATGGATCGCGATGCCGAAACGCAGTTTAACCAGTCGATCGCACCGATGATAAGTGCCGGTGGTATGCAGAAATTCGAAGGTGAGCTGCTGCGGGCCAAATATTTGTATTCGGTGAAAGAAGATGATGCTGCTGGCGACAAGGCCATCGCGGAAGCGCTGGAAGCTGCGGATTATTCGGCATACAGCTATACACGCGTTGTGGGGTTCTATCGCGTTCTGGGGTTGTTCGATAAGGCGTTGCATCAGGCCAGAGCCTGGACTGACCGATATCCGGCGGATCCACAGGCCTGGGAACTGCTGGGAGAATTGCATCTGGCGCGCAACGAAATTGACGATGCCGGCGTTGCTTTTGAAAAATACCAGCAGGTGAAAAGCAGTCCTGAAGCTGTAAAGGTGATCTTTGGCAAATTCAGCAGCCGTAACGAAGCACATGCCGGCGTTGCCTGGGTCGAGCGCATTACACGGCAATATGAGCAGACATCTGCGCAGAATGCGTATATCAGGGCACGTGCCCAGGTGTATTACGATCAGTATTTTGTCGAGCGCGATGAAGCGCTGCGCCAGCAGTACCGAGATTTGGCGCTGGCAGATTATAGGCGGATCATTGATGCTCCGGCGGATGGCAGGGATCTCGTTGGTGATGCAACAGCTCTGACGATGATGGATGCCAATGAAGATGCTCGCCGTGCGTTTGAAAATGCCCAGAAATCAGGTATTGGCGAATTGAGTGATGGACAGCGGGCTTATTACGTGAGCGTGTTGGCCAAATCCCGGCGTTCGGACGACGAAATCCGCAAAGTTGCTGTGACTGCCAAAACCGCGGACGAGGTCTTTGCGCTGACGGAAAAGCTCGATGCCTTGCAGCGCGGTGAAGCGATGGATCCGGTGCTCGAAGGGTATCTGGGCGACAAATCGACCGATAACCGGATAAAGGCTTATCATTATTTGATTCGTCATGCATCGGCGAATGGCGATGTGCATCAGATTAACAAGTACAATAAAAAGCTCGAATCCAGTGCACCGGATAATCCGGATGTGCGCATGGAAATTGTTCGGACGACGATTTCGCAGAATATGGTGGATGAATCGGTGCGTCATTTGCGCTGGCTGCAGATGACCCGTCCGGATGCACGGGATGTATTGAATGCCGAGCTGACGCTTGGCCGCAGAATGCCTTCTCATCAGGGGGTGCAGTCGATGATCGCTGTGGCACTGGATGATGCCGAAGGCGTCTATTATCGTCTGGATTGGATATCGCAGTTTTTTGAATCCTATGGGGATTATGAACGTGCATTGTATTACGGCGAAAAGGCCTATGCGGCATCGACCGTAAAAGACACGACGTTTGAGCTGCGTTTGCTGAGGTTATATCTGCGCACGGGCAAGTATGAGGGTTCCGAAACGGCAGCGGAATTGCTTGATAATCTTCGGGCGTCGGTAGACTGGAAACCGCAGCAGGTTGTCGAACTGGCGGAAGTCGCGCAGGCATCGGGGTATTACAGGCAGGCTCAGAGTTGGATGAACGAGGCGATTGGTTTGTCGCCCGAGTTGCCGGGGCTGAAGGTCAAAAAGCTGGAAATGGCGCTGGATAGCGAGGATGAGGGGCAAATCGCGCTGGGTCTGGAGAAGGCTGTGGAATCGCCGATGGCGGATGTATCCGATGCACTGATTGGCCGGGGGCAGATGCGCGATATCATCAGTGCCATTGATTTGTATGAGCAGAATGGCGAACATGCGCTTGCTTTGTCGACCCTGATACAGGTATTGCCGGCATATTTGCAGATGCGCGGAATCGTGAGCACGCGCAGGAGCATCGAGGATTTGTCGTTGTTTGCGACCGATTATCGGACGGAGGCTGTTGAGATTCTGGCGCACGGTGATTTGCTTGGGGATGCGCCGTGCAAATCGTTGACTTATGCTTCGGAAATCGAGGATCCCGAAATCTGGGCACGCATTGCGGTGCGTTGTCCCGATGCGCACGATACGATGATGCAATCCGTTCGTTCGCTGCGCAGCGCAATGACCTCGGGCAGACGCGCGAATTTCGACTCTTCGCTGTATGCTTCACTCGTTCAGATGCAGCAGCATGCGATTGCCGTTGATTATGCCGACGAGATTGGCATGACGGAGAGCCCTCTGATGCAATTCAAACGGCAGATCATCGCGGGATCTGCGTTGGATGCGATGATTGGTCTGGCAGAATCCCCCGTTGGTGCAGCGGATCATATCGAAGTGGCGCGATTGCTGGCGGC
>CAMKRB010000321.1 GCA_946415045.1 uncultured Myxococcales bacterium | reverse complement strand
GTACTTCCCGGTTCTCCGCGCAACGATTCAAACAGCTCATCGACGGTCATTTTCGAGACATCGCGTCCATCGACTGCAAGAATGGTGTCGCCCGAAGCCAGTCCGGCGCGCTGCGCAGGACCTCCATAAAATGCAGTAATGATGCGCAGTTCGTCGTTTTTAATGCCGACTTCAACGCCGATACCCACGAACTGTCCGGCAGTCCGGCGCTCAAACGTCTTGCGCTCGTCGGCAGTCATAAACGACGAATGGGGATCGAGCGAACGCATCATGCCATGGATGGCGCCGTCGATCATTTCCGTGCGGTTGGCTTCGTCGACGTAATTGCGCTCAATCACGCTCAGAACCTGCGCAAATGTGTCCAGACGCTCGTAGGGATCTTTTTGAACTTTTTCGGCGAAACCAAGGGGCTGGCATATCATACCTATGGCCAGTCCACCCAGGAGCGCGACGACAGTCGATACGAATAACGTGCTTTTCAACCCTGTACCTCTGGATTTGGGGGCGTTGCGGGGGGTAACTGCAATCATCGCCACCGCAAGGGGGGGCGCGGCGTATTTTGTTACAGATGCGCGCATCTGTAACAAAATAGCCGCGCAGGGGGGCATCCCCCCCACCCTATTTAAACTTTTTGACGATCATTTCGACGTGCTGAATGACCCAGTCGCTGTAGCCCATGTAACACACGCAAATGCCGACAAGTACGATGTAGAGGATGACGAGCGGCACATTTTTGCGCACGATGGAATGAATGGCCAGGCCCAGAAAGATGAGCCCGATAATCAGTGGCGTCCAGAACGTCGTCATGTGATCGTTCCAGTTGACGACGTAATCTTTTAGCGTTTCGAACACAGCAAGTCCTTAATTTGCGAGGGATTCGGCGAGTTCGCGAACTTTGGCGGGGTTGTTGCCGACGACGCGGCCGACCTCGACACCATTGCGGAACCCGATGATGCACGGAATGGACTGAATGCGGAATTTCGAAGACAATTCGCGGGCCTGATCGACGTCGACCTTACCGACGATGAGTTTGCCGTCGAATTCATCGGCGAGTTTTTCGATCGTGGGGCCGAGCGCGCGGCAGGGGCCGCACCAGTTTGCCCAAAAATCGATGATCACGGGCTTGTCTGCGTGATTGACGTTCGCGTCGAAATCGTTGTCTGAAAGGTGAAGTAACTGACTCATGATGCTCTCCTTTTAAAGTGTGATACGCAACCGCCAGTCGGCGCGTTACACAACTTTGTAAGCACGCCGCAAAAAAGTCAAATCAGGTAAAATCAACAATGCCCTGCTGCTGCAGTTCGAGCAGAATATAAGCGGTCTCGGGTTCCGGCCATGCGGAAATGTCGAGGATATCCGTAATCGAGGTGAATCCGTCGATGAGCGAGAGAATGAAGCCGGCGCGCGGATTGACGTCGGTGCGCTGCGAAATCTCGGCCATCGAGCACTTGAGTCGAGGGATGCGGGACAGCGGCTCGAGTCTTTCGGGAGAAGCGGTACCTGCGGCAGCGGGAGCAACCGGCGTGAGCGCTGCCATGGTGGGGCGAGCCTTTTCGACGGTCGTCTTCTGCTGCACTGGCTGCATGTTGTGCAGCGTTGGGCGGGAATTATCGAGCACCCCGTTGAGATTGATGGGACGCCCCGATTCGCTGAGATACGGATTGAGCGCTCCAACATTCGGGCGCGTTTCGTTGTTCTTGTCTTCGGATGTAAGTTTGCGCAAAAAAGACGACGACAGACCCGACGAAGACAGATTCGACGCCATTCCGTTCGATGATGAATCTCCAAGTGCCTGAGCCCGCCGCGACGAACGCATGATATCCGACAGACTTGCAGCCGGCACTGGTGTGAGCGCATTATTGGCATCGACAAGGGGCGATCCTTCGGGATTGCGCATGGATGCAGCAAAACCAGTAAACAAATCACCGGGCACCGACTTGAGCGATGCAGCCGTATCCATTGCATGAACATCGCGCCCGGCATTGAGTTCAAAGCCGCCGCGTTTGTCAAAACCGTTGGATGGACCGCCATCGAGATTAAAACCGTCGAGGTTGAGATCGGCATCGAGTTTGAACTCGCCATCCCGCACCGTTGTATGCTGCGGGCGATCAGATTTCACCGCCTGGATTTTGTCTTCGGGGCTGAGCGTTTTGACGTGTGTGGCATCCGTGCGCAAATTCACTCGCTCGCTTCCCGAATCGAGGGCTGAAAGCGGCGATCCCTGCACCGACGAGACGGAACGATTCATTCCCGAAGCGCCTGCGTCTTTGGGCTGCTGCGCCGGAATAGCCGCGCTCTGCATGCCGGTCAGTATCGAGCTGAATGCGGAATCAATCTGTGACGACGACTCCTTGTCATCCTCCGACTCCAGGTCGAGCGAAAGTGCATCAAGCAAAGGAATATCAAGGGGACCGAGGTCTTCAATCACGCTGTTGTCGCCCATCAGATCATCGACGGAAAGCGGTATATCCTCGCGCGCACCGGAATTCGAATAGAGCGTAATCAGCTCATCGTAAAACATGAACACACTTTCCGGCGCATGTCCCATCAATTTGAGGACGCAGTCGACCAAATCGCTCATTTCCGGATTCGTTTCCACGAGTTCATGTGCCTGCGAAATCGCAATTTCCGGGCTTCGCACATAATAAAGTTCGACGATATTCTTAATCTCGTCCGGGATATCTTTGCTGCTTTTTATAATCATCATTAGTATTACCGAAAATCGGAGGCTTCTTAGCCATCCCAAATGCCAGACCAATTTGACAGGATATCATTTTTATTTGTTTGATTCAATGAATATGCGTTTTCTGTTCTGCCGCTATCGGCCATGCCGATACGCGGCAGCGCCAGGCCTATGCGGCTGCACCGCATACGGCCGGCAATAACAAAAAATTCAAAACCTGCCGCTTTTGTCCAGGAACAGAACATGGCAGCTGCAGCGGCTGCAAGAACTTTTTTTTCCTCACAGATACAATCATGCTATAATTGTATCAAAATGTGCTGCACGGTGTACCAAAACCGCAACTCAGAGGTGAATGATGAAAAAAAGCGCAACACTGTTATACTTTTTTCTGCTCTGCCTGTTTGTATCGGGATGTGATCTTCCAAACTGCTACGAAGGCACGATGATCTGCGCAGTCGCTCAGGACGATGGCATGCAGATTCTCCAGTCAAACCAGTGTACCGGAGACACCGACTGTGGCCCGGAAATCAACGCGCAGTCGTGTATGCTCTATCAATGCCGCAACGACAATTTCGAAGCACTTTCAGACGGCTTCTGCAACATCGGCAGCCGCCGGCAAAACGGTCTGCTGGAATGCACGCCTCGCTGTGAGCACAAGCCAGCCCAAAGATGCAAGGTCGAAGATGGCCAGACCATCGTTCAGACCTGCCACAATGAATCCAATGATATGTGGGTCACATCGTTGTGCTCGAATTCCTGCAAACCGGATCCTGCATACAGCGATTATGCCGAGGATGGCTTCAACGCCGGAGAATGCGGTGAATGCCGGAACGATATGCGGCCTTATTGCGATTACGACACCGAAGGTCTGGTAGTTTTGTCGTGCGAAAACGGCACATTGGTCAAAGACCGTCCACAATCCCCCGGCAATGGCCAAATGCCTTTGTGTCCCAACAACTACCAGACCAGATGCGAAAGCGGTTACGTCTATACCCTCTCCGACCGGAATAATTGCGGTGGATGCGGCGTACAGTGCACCGGCGAAGAACAATGCATCCATGGATCCTGTAGAATCTGCGACGAAGACGGCTATCTCGAAGTCCCGCTCGAAAACATTATGATCGGTACAAAAACCACCATCCACGCCTACTGCATCCATAACGCCGATCAGCTCAAAGAATTTCACGAGGCGATCTCCAAAGGAGAACCCTATCCCCCCGAAAACCCCGATAACGCTTATGTCATCGTCGAAGATATCGAATATACCGATGAATGGACGCCGCTTGGCACAACTGAAAACCCTGTGGAAAACATCATTCTGCTGGGCGCACACAAAAAGCTGTCATTTACACAGCCCATCCGTGGCCTCGTTCACGCCGGTATATTCGGACATGTAGTGAATGCGATATTTCTTGGCATCAACATTGATCATGTCCAGGTTGAACACGTCGATATTCCCGATCCCTCCGCCTATTTCAATAATGGAGAAAACATTGCAGCCGGAGGTCTGGTTGCTTCGCTGGTTGGCGGATATATTCTGAATTCTCATGTGAATGCCACCATCAAAACCCCCTATACCATTGGCGGGTTAATCGGCTACGCCGTCGGCAGCAACATCTATAGTTCAACCATCGAAGGCGAGATCATCACCGAGCAGCTCATGGATAACAATGAGCCGGATCCATGCGAAGATCCCGATGATCCATGCTGCACCACACCGGAAGATCCATGCTGTGTCAATCCAGAGGATCCATGCTGCACCACACCAGAGGATCCATGCTGCGTAAATCCGCTGAATCCATGCTGCACTGACCCAGAAAGTCCATGCTGCACCACACCAGAGGATCCATGCTGCGTAAATCCGCTGAATCCATGC
>CAMKRB010000320.1 GCA_946415045.1 uncultured Myxococcales bacterium | reverse complement strand
AGGCGTTCGTTAAGGGATGATATGGTATTTGAAGATTTTGTGGGTCTGCGCTACCTCATGGCCAAGCGCGACCGAAATATGCTTAGCGTTATTACTCTGATCAGCGTCTGTGGCGTTGCCGTCGGCGTGATGGCGCTCATCGTCGTGCTCAGCGTTATGGGTGGATTTGAAGCCGATTTCCGCGAAAAAATTATCGGCTCGAAATCCCATGTCGTGATCAGTGCCATCGACGGTTATCTGGACAATTACGATGAAATTCGCGAAATCGCACGCTCTGCTGAACACGTCGAAGGCGTGAATGTCTTCGTCGAAGCAGAGGTGATGCTGAATTCTCCGACAAACCTGCAGGCCGTGATCCTGCGCGGCATCGACTATCGCGAAATCACCACGACGACAAAACTCGCCGAATACATGGAGGAGGGCAAGCTCGAATACCTCGAAAGCCCCGAGGCATTCCCTTCGATTACGATGGCCGGAAATGTCATCAGACGCGGCAACATCTCGATTCAGAGTGATACGGAAGATGGCGCGCTGACCAAAGAAGACATCGAACGGCGATCGCAGACTGCGGCGCGCGGTGCAATCGCATTTACCGCCTCCAGACATGGTGAATGGCTGGCCAAAGGTGAGCAGGGGGTGATCGATGTACCCGTCGAATCCGGCGAACCCGAAACCGCTGAAAAACCTGCCTATCCCGACCTCGATGACAATCCCGGTGCCGCACCTGAACCCGATCCGGTTCCGGAATACGCTGCGAATCCCACTCCAAACAACGCCGATAATTCCGCCTCTGACACCGGGATGGACGACGCCGATGCCGAACTCATCGCACTAATTGGCGAGGATCGATGGGTAGATGAGGGCACAAAACGAACCCCTGCGGTTTTGGGATCAGAACGGTACGATCGCGTTCCCAACGCCGAGCTCTATCCCAAACAGACGCATTCGCGTCAGATGAAGGCGATTCCCGGGCTTTCGGGCGACGATGTCGGCAATCGCAAAGTCGGGTCGATCATTCTGGGGCGAGAACTCAAAAATAACCTCACCCTGTTTATGGGCGCAGAAGTCAACGTGATGAGCCCTTCGGGCGATCTGGGGCCGACAGGCGGACTGCCCAAAAGCCGGCCGTTCAAGCTCGTTGGTTCCTACTACAGCGGCATGTTCGATTTCGACGCTAAAATGGGTTACATCACGCTCGCCGACGCCCAGGCGCTCCTCGGCATTGGTGACATGATCTCGGGCATCGATATCCGCTGCACACGTCTCGAAGACAGCGTGCGCGTGCGCGATGATTTGCGCGAAAAACTCGCCGCTTACCCGAACGTGCGCGTCGACGACTGGCGCACGCTCAACTCCAGCCTCTTTGGCGCCATCATGCTCGAAAAAGTCGCCATGTTCACCATCCTCACTTCCATCATTCTCGTGGCTTCGTTCAATATCCTGTGCCTGCTCATCATGATGGTCATCGAAAAAGCTCGCGAAATCGCGATATTCAAAGCCATGGGTACCACCGATCGCAGCGTCGTTCGCATGTTCGTCATACAGGGCGCAGTCATCGGCGGTCTGGGCACGATCATCGGCCTCATCCTCGGCCTCAGTCTGTGCTTTATTATCATGCGTCTGGGCTTGAAGATGCCCGGCGACGTGCATTATATTACACAGATTCCGGTCAGAATCGAATGGCTGGAAGTCGTCCTTATCTGTGTCGCGTCTTTGGGAATAAGTCTGCTCGCAACTGTGTTACCAAGTCGTATGGCTGTAAAACTCAAGGCCGTTGACGGATTACGCTGTGAGTAAACTTGACCGCATAGGGCGCAATAATGTAGTGATACATATTTTAGGTGCGCGCACATCTGCGCACATCAATCGCGGAAAATCCCGGAAGGGTTTTTTTTGAATGGGAGGGGGAAGTCTCCCCCTGCGCGGCTATGGGGCTGCGCCCCATACGCCGCGACCCCCTCAAATCCCCGCAATTGTACAGCATACGGTGTTCGCATAATCTGGAGCTGATAATACATGTCTTTTCGCAATACCCCCAGTCCGATTGAAATCGTTGTAGACAATGTTCACAAAGAATTCTTTCACGAGGGGCATACACTGGAAGTTCTCAAAGGCATCGATCTGGTGCTTGAGCCGGCCTCAATGGTCAGCATCCGCGGCCGCTCCGGCGCTGGTAAATCGACGTTTATGCACCTGCTTGCCACTCTGGATAACCCGACCAGTGGCCGCATCCTGTTCGGCAAAAAAGACGTATTCTCCATGTCACCAATGGAATTGGCCAGATTCCGAAACGAGAATATCGGCCTCATGTTCCAGTTCCACCATCTGCTGAGCGAATTTACGGCAGTCGAAAACGTGATGATGCCTGCGCTGATTCATCGCGAACCGTTTTTCAAGGCGCGTAAACGCGCCGAAGAATTGCTCGAACGCGTCGGATTGTCCAACCGTGGTTCTCATAAACCCGGTGAATTGTCGGGCGGTGAACAGCAACGCGTGGCACTCGCCCGCGCACTGATGATGTCCCCGTCTATCCTCCTCGCCGATGAACCTACCGGAAATCTCGACCAGAAAACCGGAAGCGGCATCCATCAATTGTTCTGGGAACTCAATAAATCTCTCAATCTGACTGTCGTTATCGTCACGCACGACGAAAACCTGGCTCGCCGCATGGATCGCAGGCTTATCATGATGAACGGCTTCTTAACCGAAGCCAATGATACCCAGCTCCCCATGGAGGAGATCTCCGACAATCCTATCGAAAGTGCCTCTGCATATCGCGACGCAGACAAGCCACAGCAGGAGGCATAGCCCATGATTCCAGCACTCAAATGGCGGTTTTTATGGGCATGGTGTTTCGCCATGCTGTTGCTCATGATGCCGGTATCGGAGGGTATGGCTCAGACAACCCTGTTTCCCGACGATGCCGATGTCACGGTCGATCGCATTGAATTGCAGGGAAATCGCCGCAATCCCGACGAGGACTTGCTCTATTACATCAAACAGAAAACAGGTGTCAGACTCGATCTCCAGGTCGTCAGCGAAGATGTCAAACGCCTCTTCCGCATGAAGCTGTATGACGATATTCAGGTCGATCTCGATGAAGTCAATGGCCAGAATGTACTCACCTATATCTTTGTCGAAAAACCGTCAGTCGCTGACTATATCTTTGATGGCAACAACAAAGTCAGTACAGACGATCTCAAGGAAAAACTCGATCTCGCCATCGCCACGCCGCTTGATTTGGACAAGATCAAGGAGCAGATCGGCAAGATTAAGGCTCATTACAACGAAGAAGGCTATTTCCTTGCGGAAGTGAACTCTGAAATCGTGGATCGCGACGATGGCGATAAAAATGTCGTCTTTCACATCCGCGAATACGACAAGGTCAAAGTCAAACGCATCACCATCCTGGGTAACAAAGCCCTGACTGACGACGATATCAAGGGGCATATCTTTACCAGGGAGGCGTCTTTGCTCGGCGTTTTGTCGGGTGCCGGTGAGTATAAGGAAGAAGAATACAAACGCGATTTACAGCGCATTTCTGCGTGGTATTCCGAAAACGGCTATCCGGATGCGCATGTCGTCGACAGCCAGATCCAGCTTTCGGAAGATCGCAGCTCGATGTACATCACTTTTAAGGTCGAAGAAGGTGAATACACGACCATTGGTGAAGTCGATGTGGGCGGCGATTTAATCGAGGATGAAGACACCATTCGCAAGCTCATTACGGTTAAATCCGGTGAACCTTTCAAACTGTCTGCACTGTTTGCAGATGTGAAAAGTATCCAGGATTATTATGCGGATCGCGGCTATGCATTTGCGCAGGTCGATCCGCATCGCCGAGCCGGATCTGAACCCAATACCCTCGATATTGCGTTCGATGTCACCCCCGGTGATCCCGTTTATATCGGCAAAATCATCATCAGCGGCAACGTCAAAACCGAAGACAAGGTCATCCGCCGTGAAATGCTCGTCAAGGAAGGCCAGCTTTATCACGGCACCCGCGTGAACAACAGCGAACAGATGATCATGCGGACTGGCTATTTTGATAAGGTGAGCGTCACGACACAAGCATCGAAAAAAGCCGATACCATCGATGTTCTGGTCGAGGTCACCGAGCGATCCACCGGCCAGTTCCAGATCGGTGCAGGCTTCAGCTCGGCTGAATCGTTCATTGGAACGCTCCAGGTTTCTTACGACAATTTCCTGGGACGCGGGCATTTCCTGGCTGCCAATGGTACGATTTCCAAACTGCGGCAGATGGTACAGGTCCAGTTCTTCGAGCCGTATTTCCTCGATTCCAATTGGCGTTTCAGGCTTTCGTTCTTTAACTACGAGTACGTTTATACCGATTTTACCCGCGCTTCCTATGGAGGTTCGCTGGGATTTGGTTATCCGTTTACGCGCGACCTGATTCTCGATTTGACCTACACCATCGAAAACGTCAAAGTCGATACGGAATCGTTTGGATCAAAACAACGGAATCTTGGCTCCATCCTTAGTGGCGGTCTTACCAGCTCGATCAATGCGACGCTGACATGGGATAAGCGCAACAACCGTTTGCTGCCCACCAAAGGCTATATGCTGCAG
>CAMKRB010000319.1 GCA_946415045.1 uncultured Myxococcales bacterium | reverse complement strand
CTATTGCGTCGACATGCCAGGTGGTAAAGAGTGTCAGCCGATCAGCTGCCTCGAGTCTTTTGCACTGCTCGACAATGCATGTAAAAGCGGCAATCAGTGCTGCGGAGATTATTGCAAAAACTGCCCGCAAACCGAAGCGTCCCACCTGTGCTATCCACTCGAAGATGGGGTCACCATGGAATGCGGAAACCCCTGCCCAGACTACGCATCACTCGCGTGCAACGGTGTCTGCGTCGATCCGATGTCGAGTCTCACTTTTTGCGGATCAACCGATTGCCAAATGCATCGTTGTTCCAATGAACCCGGGTGGCGCAGCGGCAATTGTATTAAGGGAAAGTGTCAGGCAAGCAGCTGTATAACCGGCTACCATCTGGTCAAAGGAGATCCGGACCATTGCGAAGCCGACACGACCGAAATCTGCGGCAATCAAATGCGCAACTGCAGCGCGATCGCCAAATCCACTGCAACCGAATGCGTCGCGGGACACTGCCGCGCTCTTGAATGTGAAAACGGTCTTTATGCATACGACGACTCGTGCATCGAAATCCAGGTGGTGCAATGCGGCGCAGTCCAGTGCCGGCCGCACCAGATATGCAATCCCGAAACCCTCACCTGCGATTGTGAACCCGGATATACAGACTGCTATGGAGACTGCTTCGATTTAACATCAAATGCATACCATTGCGGTGGCTGCAACACCATCTGCCAGCGCCAGATACCAAATGGGCAGAACCAATGTACAAACAGCACATGCACCTACAAATGCGACAGCGGTTATCAGTATGACGAAACGACGAAATCCTGCGAACAACAAGCGATAACCTGCCACACTGGATATCATCCAAATGGCAGCGAATGCGAACCGGACAGTCTCGAGAACTGCGGCAAACACGGACGTTCATGTGATGTCGAAAACGCGCAGAATACCTGCAATCAAGGCAAATGCGAATTCGAATGCGACCCGGGATATCACAAGGACGAAAACCGGTGTGCGCCGGATTCTGTGGATGATTGCACCGATGGTGAAACCAGATGTGACGAAAACAATTCCCCGCAGATTTGTGAAGGTGGTGCATGGAATGCTTGCTCACCACATATCTGTGATGAGAATATGTGCATTGAATGCGCCGATAATCAGCACATCTATGACGGTGCATGCGAAGACGACAGCCCCGGGCACTGCGGTTCACACGAGACGCAATGCAGCGCACCGGAACACGGTACAGCTACCTGCACCAATGCCACATGCGATTTTACATGCGACGGCGACTATACAAAGTCGGGCAGTATCTGTATCGAAACCAGTTCGTATTGTGCATCCAGCAATGCCACACGATGCGTCAATTCGGGCACCAGCGGGAAAATGCAGAAATGCACCGATAACAAATGGATCGACCAGGAACCATGCAGCAGCAGCCATTCGTGCAACAGCTCCGGCACTGCATGTGGCGAATGTACAGATAATTCCAAACAATGTTCCGGCAGAACGCCCCAAATCTGTACAAAAGGCGCATGGCAGGCAAACGGATCATGTACAGATGCGCAAATCTGCAAGGACGGCAGCTGCCAGAAATGCGGCAGCGATCAACATGTCTACAATAATACTTGTGAGAACAACAGCCTATCCAACTGCGGTAAGCACGATTATGCATGTAACGCTCCATCCAATGGTTCGGCGACCTGCTCCGGCGGCAAATGTGAATTTGATTGCGATCCAGGATATATAGTAAACGGCAGCAATTGCGTTCCGGATGATAACTATTGTCCTACAAATAATAAAAGGCGGTGCGTTGATATCGGCTATGTCGGCCAGATAGAAAAATGCGTCAACAATTCATGGATATATCAATACGAATGTGACGATGATGCCTCCTGCATGACCAGTACGTCATGCGGCGAATGCCAGAACGGCACCACCGATTGTTCCGGATCTATGACCATTATCTGTGACGAAGGCGAATGGTACAATGATGCGTCATGTTTGAAGAAATGCATTAAATATTCATCCGGAGTTAAGAAGGAGAACGGCGTATGTGTCGCGACCGCATGCAGCAGTGGTTTTTCTGTTGGCATTACCGGAGAAAGCTGTGTTTCCAGCTCAGATATTCAATATGATGGTTGCGAATCTTATGAAGCAGCAACGCCACATTCTACTTTTTACGATATCAGTGACTCTCATTGGGGCGCAGCGGCTGCTCAGGCTTTGTTAAACTACGGCATTACAAGCGGCTGCGGTACTGCCGGAGGGCAACCACAGTTTTGCCCCGACTGCAGTATCAAACGGTGGGAAGCAGCCATTTTCCTCAAGCGTGCTCTGGAGCTTTCGGATTATACGCCATCAACAGACTCTTTCAGCGATGTATCGATCGACATGGTACTTGAAAAACAGAGTGCTGCAACAAGCGCCGCAGCCTACAAAGCCATCGAACGACTCGTCAAAAATGGATATATTCCAAAGGGCATGGACAAGTTTAATCCAGAGGCAGCATTGACTCGCGCCGAAGGTGCAGCCTTGCTGGTAAGAGCATTCGATATGACCCAAACGCCACCGAGTACACCTTCATTTCCCGATGTTCCCCAAAGTCACTGGGCTTACAAATACGTCGAAGCACTGAAAAATCAATGCATGATTTCTGGCATTGATACCGGCGGCGGAAATTATATATTTTCTCCAGACGAACAGATGACCAGAATTCAATTTGGTCTCATTCTGGCAAGATTATCATGCTACGTCAGCAGCTGTGAATGGTGCATTTAGAGCTTGGAGCTTGGAGCTTAGAGCCAGGCAACGCCCATTCAGGGCGCTGCCTGGGCTTTGCGACAGCCAAATACCCGGTTTCGTGAATAAGAAACAGAGTTTTATGGAATCGTGTACATCGCGGCATCTGCGGCATCAAAATTCAGACTGGGTTTGCCATCGCCATCGATATACCACGGCAGATATTTGCCCGCTGGGAAGAAGCTGTGCTTCGATTCCAGCGTGTTGTTAAAGAATTCGACAACCTGAGATGCAGAATAAGCGCTGCCATCCACCATCTTTCTATCCGAATTCAATACATACAGACTCTTCAGACTGCTGTATAAAATCGAATAGTAATTGTTTACATTCATATCGTCGTATTTCTCGATACCCGAAACATATCCGTTGACGACCTCGCTGTTATTGTTCAGATACTCAAAGTAATTTATGCCATCAAATGGCACATTTGCAACATTGAAATTGGCGATGGAACTATTCTCAATCTTGTATGCAATCGCTGAACGCATACTTCTGGAACTGACGGCATCGACAACAAAATTCCTGGCCACTGCATTGTTGAATATACCTGCCAACGGCGCGGAATAATCGCGATCTGCGCCGGTCGATGCTGTAATCTTTGCGTTGCGAAGGATACCACTGACCCGATTCAATTCAAGACGTTCGCTGCCCGAAAGTCCATTCGCTTCGGCAAAGAAACCACCGAAATAGTTGGAAACCTTAACCCAGCGCGTGCATACGCCAGCACCAAATGCATCGCCCTTGATGAGGATTTCGTTGGGTGTGAAGTCCAGCTGAATGTCTTCGATCTTGCCCGAAGCCTTGATACTGGCTGCAATACCGCCGAAATATCCGGTGAGATACGACATCAGATTGCACGGGGAATCGGGTTCATCCCCAAAAATGTCCGAGCTCATCTGGCATTTGATATTCGCATGGCTCATATCGATATGGCCATCTGCCATCAATCCAAGCACACAACCGGAATATCTGAGCGGTACCCCAGGATCCGATGCCACGAAATGATTGTATATATTGACGGAAACATCCATCTCTATATTTTCCATCTTCACTTCGGTGGACGGCACGACATAGCCAACCAAACCGCCAATGCTGAGCATACCGTTCACAGCACTGCTGTTCACTCTGACATTGGCATTATCTGTGATATTCTTATACTCGCCACTGCCGATTGCACTCAAACCGCCCGCAATTTGGGCAGAGGACACGCTTCCCGACAGCGTCATGTTATAAGCACTGATATCCTGCGCCAAAGTAGCCAACAAACCGGCAAAAGCACCGCTGGATGTCGAGACATTCAGTGACAACGTCAAATCTGCCACGACAGCCTTGTACATCACATCGAACAAACCACAGTCTGCACTGCATTTTAAAGTACCACGGATGGTTTTATCATTGCCAATGAGCACCCCGGTGAATGGATTATCCTCCGTACCAATCCCTGTCCAGCCCGATTTGGAACCAAGATCGATATCGTCTGTCAACACAAAGAACGGTCCGGGATTATTGTAGGATGCTGCACCGCTTGCATTCCAGGTATCTCTGAGTGAAATCAGGTCATCGGCATTCGATAACTTGTATGCACACATATCAAATTTAGCCACATATTGCTTATCATCGCCGCAATCAACGGTCGAACAAAAGGCAGCACAATCAGAATCTTTGCAATCGACATCTCCGTCGTTGTCGTTATCCTCTCTGTCGCTGCAGGTTTCGGCGTTGATTTCGATGGTTTTGCATATTTCAAGCGACTTGCAGTCATCGTCGTCGCAATCGACATCTCCGTCGTTGTCGTTATCCTCTCTGTCGCTGCAGGTTTCGGCG
>CAMKRB010000318.1 GCA_946415045.1 uncultured Myxococcales bacterium | reverse complement strand
TTTCGACATTATGCCCGAGAAAATCGGTCAGTTGTTTGTGAATGTTCCGACCTACGATGTTGAGGCATTGCCGGAGCATGTCAGGGCAATGCACATCGATATCGGCATCATTGCAGTGCCGCATGAACATGCACAGCGCGTTGCCGACCTGATGATTGCGGGCGGCATCCGCGGCATCTGGAATTTTGCGCCGACACGACTCAATGTGCCGGATAGCATTATTGTTCAGAATGAGGATATTTTTTCGTCGGTTGTCATGCTGAGTCAGCGGATTAAACCCAGACGACGGGCGAAAAGTCGCAAATAGGTTATGGGGTCATTTCGGGCAGTGGTGGGTATCCGGTGCTCGAATCACGTTCTGCAAAGGAGAAGGAAATGCAGGAAAACACAAATGATACCGCATCGCGCGTCAACGCGATAATCGAACGGGTCGGGAGAAGCCCCGAAAAACTCGTTCCGGTGCTTGAGGCAGCTCAGGATGAGTTCCATTATCTGCCCGAAGAAGTCATGATGCTCGTGGCCGAAGGGCTTGGCGTTTCGCCGGCTAAGGTTTATGGCGTCGCCACATTTTATGCCTATTTTTCGCTCGAGCGCAAAGGCAAGCACGTCATTCGCTGCTGCGATGGAACGGCATGCCACGTCAAGGGTTCGATGGGCGTGATGAAAGCCATCCGCGACGAACTCGGCCTGAAAGACGGCGAGAAGACGACAAAGGACGGCAAATTCTCGATTGAAACCGTGTATTGCCTGGGCGCATGCGGTCTTGCTCCCGTCGTTTTCGTCGGCGACAAAGTCCATGGTCAGTCCACACCTAAAACGGCTGTGGAATTCATCAAAAGCATTGACGATTAACAGGAGCGACTCATGACAGATAAAGCCAAAACCCTTGAGATGATCGCCGAGGCCTATCGTACAAAGGCCGCTAAAATCGATCGCCGCGTCGTCGTTTGTGTGGATACAGGCTGCATTGCCAATGGCAGCCTCGATGTCCTCAAAGCCATCACCGAAGCCTGCAAAGCCGCGAAACTCAACGTCGTCGTTGAAATGAGCGAAGAAATCCCCGTGACTGCAGGTGTTCAGACTGTTTATACCTTTGGTTCGGGCTGCAAAGGCTTCTGCCAGCAGGGACCATTGGTCACGATCGAACCCGACGGCATCCTCTATACGCACGTCAAAGCCAGCGATGCTGACGAAATCGTCCGCGAAACCCTCATCAATCACAAAGTGATTGAGCACCTTCTCTATAAAGATCCCATCTCTGGTGAACGTCTTGCCAAGCAGGAAGATATTCCTTTCTATAAACACCAGGTCCGCAAAGTCATCGGCGAATGCGGTAATATCGAGCCTTTGAGCATCGAAGAATACATCGCCCATGATGGTTATGTCCAGGCACGCCGCGCCTATCTCGAAATGCAGCCCAAGGAAATCTGCGATCTCGTACTCGCATCCGGTCTTCGCGGCCGCGGCGGCGGCGGTTTCCCCACCGGCCGTAAATGGCTCGCATGCCTCGCCGAAAATGGCCCCAAGAAATACGTCATCTGCAATGCTGACGAAGGCGATCCCGGCGCATTCATGGATCGTGCATTATTGGAAGGCGATCCGCATCGCGTCCTCGAAGGCATGATGATCTGCGCCCGCGCTATCGGCGCTGACGAAGGTTATGTATACGTCCGTGCAGAATATCCGCTCGCCGTTGAATGCCTGCGCAAGGCCGTGAAAGATGCCGAAGCTTTGGGTATTCTTGGCGATCATATTTTTGGTACCGATCACAGTTTACATCTCCATATTATGGAAGGTGCCGGCGCATTTGTATGCGGCGAAGAAACAGCCCTCATGTCTTCCATCGAAGGCAGCCGCGGTATGCCCAAGCCCAAGCCGCCTTTCCCCGCACAGAAAGGTCTGTTCGGCAAACCCTCCAACATCAATAACGTCGAAACCTTCGGTTCAATCGCCTACATTCTCAAAGTCGGCGCCGAAGAATACAAGAAATACGGTACTGAAACCAGCGCTGGTACAAAGACATTCGCCGTTTCCGGTCACGTTCGCAACACCGGTCTCATCGAAGTTCCCTTTGGCACCACACTGCGTCAGATCGTCTATGATATCGGCGAAGGCGTCGTCAATGATGATGGTTCACTCTCCGATAAATGCTTCAAATCCGTTCAGATCGGCGGTCCCTCCGGCGGTTGCCTCACCGAAGAACTCCTCGACCTCCCGCTCGACTACGAAACCCTCAAGAAATATGGTGCAATCGTAGGTTCCGGCGGTCTCGTCGTCATGAATCAGCAGACCTGCATGGTTCAGATCGCCAAGTTCTTCATGCAGTTCACCCAGGCTGAATCCTGCGGTAAATGCGTCCTTTGCCGTGAAGGTACCAAGCAGATGCTCATGTTGATGGAAGACATCGTCGAAGGCCGTGCCACGATGGAAACCATCGATACCCTCGAAGCTCTCGCAGTCGCCATCCAGAAGGGTTCGCTCTGCGCACTCGGTAAAACCGCACCCAACCCGGTTCTCTCCGTCCTCAAGCATTTCCGCGAGGAAATGATCGAACACGTCGTCGACAAGAAATGCCGCACTCACAAATGTGCAGCCCTTTCTCCCTACGCAATCGATCCGGTCAAATGCAAACGCTGCGGTTCATGCGCCCGTAAATGCCCGGTTCAGGCCATTCGCGGCGATCGTGACCACGACTACGTAATTGACGAAAATCTGTGCATCAAATGCGGAACCTGCAAACAAGCATGCAAATTCGGCGCAGTTGAAGGAGCTTAATCTATGGAAAATACAATCATTATCGATGGCCGTTCCTATCCCATTAACGGCGAAAAGAATGTTCTCCAGCTCGCCCGCAATAACGGCATAGACATTCCCTCTATTTGCTACCATCCGATGCTCTCCGTCTTTGGCGCATGCCGTATGTGCCTCGTCGAATGCGAAGGTATGGGCATCATCACCGCATGTACACTTGCTCCGCGCGCCGGCATGGTCATCAAGACCAACACCGACACCATCCGCAGCATGCGCAAAACCACGTTGCAGCTCCTCCTCGCGAACCATGACGTCGACTGCGCGACCTGCCCCAAGAGCGGTAAATGCCGTCTCCAGGAGCTCGCACGTCGTTACGGTGTCGATCATGTGCCTTACATCAAAGTCCGCGACAAAGGCAAAGTCGACAAATCCTCCCCGTCACTCATTCGCGATCCAAGCAAATGTATCCTTTGCGGTAACTGCGTCCGCGCATGCTCCGAGATTCAGGGCATCAGCGTTCTCGATTTCGCAAAACGTGGATTTGACACCGTCGTTCAGCCCGCCATGGGTCTGCCCCTCGGCAAAGTCGATTGCGTAAACTGCGGTCAGTGCTCCGCCGTTTGCCCGACCGGTGCTATCGTCAGCCACAGCTACAATGACGAAATCATGGCCGCCATTCACGATCCCAATACGTTCGTCGTGGCTCAGATCGCTCCCGCTGTCCGCGTTGGTCTCGGCGAAGAATTCGGCCTCAAACCCGGCACGCCCGTCATGGGTAAAATGGTTGCTGCCATGCATCGTCTCGGTTTCGACCTCGTTTGCGATACCGCTTTCGCCGCCGACTTCACGACGATCGAAGAAGGCACCGAAATCCTCGGCCGCGTGACCAAAGGCGAAAATCTGCCCGTCTTCACGTCGTGCTGCCCCGCATGGGTCAAATACGCCGAAGAATATGAGCAGGATATGCTCGGCCACCTCTCCAGCTGCAAATCCCCGCAGGAAATGGGTGCCGCCATGTTCCGCCGCATCCTTCCCGAAAAAGTCGGCAAGGACAACAAGGATATCTTTGTCGTCTCCGTCATGCCCTGCACGGCTAAGAAATTCGAAGTCGCCCGCGAAGAATTCAGCCATGACGGCGTCCGCGATATCAATATCTCCATGACGACCGCAGAACTGGCCGACCTGATTCGCGAACTTGGCGTCGACTTCAACAGCCTGCCTGACGAAGCCTGCGAC
Source organism: uncultured Myxococcales bacterium (assembly GCA_946415045.1). Taxonomy (GTDB): domain Bacteria; phylum Myxococcota_A; class Bradymonadia; order UBA4248; family UBA4248; genus UBA4248. The sequence goes on along the minus strand of CAMKRB010000318.1, from coordinate 635 downwards.
GATCCGATGGGTCTCGAATCCGGTGCTGGCGTTATCTACGGCGCAACCGGTGGCGTGACCGAAGCCGTCGTCCGCTTCGCCGCCGAAAAACTCACCGGCAAGAAACCCGAAAACCTCGATTTCAAAGCCCTCCGTGGCAGCGAAGGCATCCGCGAAGCCGAAATCGAAGTCGCCGGCATCAAGCTCAATCTCTGCCAGGTCTTCGGCCTTGCCAACACCCACAAAGTCTGCGAGATGATTCGCAAAGGCGAGAAGAAATATCACGTCGTCGAAGTCATGGCTTGCCCCGGCGGCTGCGTTAACGGCGCTGGCCAGCCTCACATGCTCATGCCCGACAAAATCGTCCCGATGCGCACCAGCGGCCTCTATGGTCACGACGCAAGCCTCAAGCTCCGTGCCGCTCAGGACAACGAACAGGTTGCCGCGCTCTACAAACAGTACCTCGAGAATACCCCCAACGGCCACGAGGCACACCGTTTGCTCCACACCCATTATGCGCCACGTCCGAAAATCGTGAAGGATTAATGGGATATTGATAATGTTGCGTGGTTATTGCCCGTCGGGCAATACACCACGCATGGACGCCCGCTATTTTTAAGAGACGTGTCACGACACGTCTCTACAAAAATACGCGG
>CAMKRB010000317.1 GCA_946415045.1 uncultured Myxococcales bacterium | reverse complement strand
GCGCGGGAATGCAAGGGGCGTTCGCGCAACAACGCCCCTTGCCGCCTGCGGCGCGTAGCCGCATCAATAAATGCGCTTACAGCCAAAGGCTGTCTGAAAAAAGAACTCCGTACATATAACTATTTCTGAGGCCGAATCATATCGAAATACTTTTCGACGTAATTCCTGTATCCCTGCGGCACCGATTCCGATTCGAGAATATCTTCGGCTGCCTTTTCGTAGGTTTGATAAACTTCTTTATAGGATTCGGTTGCGAATCCGCTTTGTGCCGCAGATTCAATGACTTCGGCCGTGGTTTTCTGGCCGCTGTCCATACCCTGCAGCTTTTCATCAACTGTATTGACCTTGAGAGAAGTCGCATCCCCCTCGGTCTCATCGTGACCGCCGGTATGCCCGATTTCGGTAGAGCTGCCGGATTCCTGGCCCTGCTGCATGCCTTCCTGAGCTCCGGAATCACCCTGCTGGGCTTCCTGGTTCTGCTGCTGTACCTGAGACCCCTGAGATCCCTGATTTTCCTGGCCTTGCTGAGCGTCCTGCTGTCCCTGTTGGCCTTGTTCTCCCTGATCTCCCTGCTGCTCCTGGCCAGCTTGTTGTCCCTGTTGTCCCTGCTGGCCATCCTTCTTGTCCTGATCTTCTTTTTTCTGGCCTTTTGCGCGCTCGAGGAAATCCTGCATATTCTGGTCACGCTGCTCAGAACTGGCATCATCCTGTTGCTGTTCCTTGCCATTCTGCGCATCTTTTTTCATCTTGTCGGCCAGATCCTTTAACTTATCTCGCTGTTCCTGAGCTTTCTTTTGTTTGGCCGCATCCCGAAGCGCATCTTCGGCAGACTGATTGTCGGATTTATTTTGACCTTCGGCACCATCTTGTCCCTGTTGTCCCTGCTGTTGCTCGGAACCCTGTTGTCCTTGCTGTTGCTCGGAACCCTGTTGTCCCTGCTGTTGCTCGGAACCCTGTTGTCCCTGCTGTTGCTCGGAACCCTGCTGCCCCTGCTGTTGCTCGGATCCCTGCTGGCCCTGCTGTTGCTCGGACCCCTGCTGGCCCTGCTGTTGCTCGGTTCCCTGCTGGCCATCTTGTTTTTCGCCGGATTTCTGTTGTTCACCAGTCTGTTCGCCGTCCGGATTCTGGCTGTCACCCTGTTTTTGTTCGTCGGTAGGCTTATTTGCTTTATTTTCCAGGTCTTCGGCCGTGTTATTCATGGCCTTCTGCAGCTTGTTCAATGCTTTGGAAGTCTGGTCAGCGTTGCGCTGCTGTTGCTGCTGCTGCTCACCTTCCTTCATCTTTTTGGCGGCATCTTCGAAGGCTTTTTTATCTTCGTCCGAGAGTTTGCCGTTTTTCTTGAATTCTTTTTCGAGCTGATCGACCAAATCCTTATGTTTCTTCAGTGCTTCCTTGAGTTCCGGGTCGGTCGGGTCGATTTTTTTAGCCAAATCACCAAACATTTTGGCCAGTTTCTCGAGCTTTTTCTTATCCTTTGGATCGGTGCTGTTCACCAAATCGCGCAGGATATCGGCCGCCATATCGTAGTCATTTTTCTCCAGTGCTTCAGCCAGTTTCTGCGTTTCGGGGTCTTCTTTCATCTGGCTGAAACTCTGAACGGCGTCGCGAATGGCTTCGTCAAAAGCCTTCTGTTCCTGCTGTGTCGGAGCCGTCATTTGGTCGAGTTTTTTCTCCAAAGCCGCCATTCTGCGCGCGAATTCTTCGGCCGACAGCTTACCGGCTTTATCATCCTCAAGGATTTGGGCGAGTTCTTCGGCAGCCGCCTTGATTTCGGGATCATCCAGTTCCTGAGCGGCTTTGAGCAACTCCTCAGCCTGTTCCTGCCGCAAATCGGCCGAAACGACGTCGAGATTCGATTTATGCACCACCGGCGCAGCATCCTGCGGATTATCATCATCCCCAGCAACTGTCTGAATTTCGGCTGGCGTGAAGTAGCCGCGCAAAGCGTTCACGGCATCGGGCAACAGAGCCACGGCAACCGAACCGACCACGGTCCACGCCAAAGCCTTTAAATATGCGGGTTTTTCGACGGCAAATGCCTTTTTGCAATACGATTCGCGGACAGCAGGGTCTGCCAGACGTTTTGCCGTGTCGGCGATTTGAATCTTCATCCATTCGGTCTGCTCGCCGCGCATAAACGCAATCGACGACGACAGCCGCTCGCCAAACCCATTTGCCGCATCGATCTGACGCGCAATCTCAGTTTTGCTCGTGCGCCACGGCCAGGATACAAGCGCGCAAACAATCCACGGCAGCACGCACAGCGCCCATAAACCGCCGCCAAATGCGATGCCTGCGCGTGCCAAAGCTATCAAAACTGCCGCAATCGCAATGGTACAGGCCAGCGCAATCGCCGAAAAACGAACGAATCGCTTCACAAACAGCCGCCGCCTGCCGCGACCGACCATCAACTCGATTTGCTGCCCGAAATCCATCACACAATCCTGCCGAATCCACAACGCCTCGTTCACATGAACGTCCGGTCGCAATATGCCACAAATCGCCCATGATTGCCGCAATTTTTTCACCCCCGGCAACACGCTGCATTATTTTTTCACCGGCTATCGGCTAATGGCCGATACGCCTGTGATTCGCCCTATTGGCGCATCCGGCTGAAATGCACCCGGCCATAAACGAGTAAAGACGTTCCTCGGAACGTCTTTACTCAAATCCATGCTTCAACCGGATGCGCCAATACGGGCTTTGGTGCCCGGCTATCTGCGATACGCCGGGCACAACGTGCTATGGTTCCCAGCATTTCACCGTGCCGTTATCGTAACGACAGAATCCATCTGGTGATTCAGAGCATTTCGCCCGGCCATTACCATACGCACAACCAAATCCACATGCAATATGGCCATTATATGTAACGCATTCGGCCTTTTTATGCGTTCTCACAGGAGGATCCCAACACACCACATTTCCGTTGTAGCCGGCGCATGCGCCCTGCGGCGTCTGGGCACAGGCTACCTGGCCATTGTAACCAACACAATCGTAGCCACAGGCAATATCGCCATTATAACCTTTGCATTCTGCCTGTTCCCATGTTCTCACTTCGGGATCCCAGCATACCAGATAGCCGTTGTAACCAAGGCATGCGCCCTGCGGTGTTCTTGAACACTTGGTATAACCATTATATTGCATGCAGTTATAACCGCACACATCACCAATACATTCCGGTCCTGCAAATGCATTTCCTGCACACATCAGCATTCCAAAACCCAACAACGATGCCAATAATTTCGATTTCATAACCACTGCTCCTCGTATCCATAATTAGTAAGCGCACTAAATAAGTAATGCGCACGTCCATTCGCATGACAAATCCAGTGACCATGCATAAACCTGTATAGATATCAAATACTGTGCCAATTTTTATTCAAATGCATGCAACGATTTTCCCACGGGCTGCATGCGGCTCATATTCTTTGCGAATGATATTGTTTCGCAAGGTGTTGGCGACTTGATGTCATTCAACGCAAACGCAGGGTGGCAGGCATGAGTCGTGGGTAAACGCAGTCAGTACACAGACCAAAGTGCATCCAGAACAGGGCATTTGCCGGGATAATGTGCGTTATGCATCATTTCGCCCGCGTATCGCAGATAGCGGGCGAGCAAGCCGTATTGCCGCGCAGCGGCAATAGGCGCGCCCCATAATTCGACAGAACCCAAATCTGTGATAGAACGTGCAACGCATTTTGTTCATTTCGTTGACATTTTTACACAAACGGGAAAAGCACAATGGACGATCTATTTAACGCATTATCGACGCTGAGCATGAGGTCGATAACCACATTTTTCATGCATCTGCTGGGCGTGATTGTACTGTTTATCATCGGGCTGTTTCTTGCGAAACTCGTGCGCAATCTGATTGTGCGGGCAACAAACGGCGTAAAGGTCGAAGACACGATATCCTTGTTCATATCGCGGCTGGCTTACTGGGGAATTGTCGTCATTTTTGGCATTGCGTGTCTGAGCATTTTCGGTGTGGAAACGGCGAGTATCGCGGCGGTGCTTGGGGCGAGCGGACTTGCCATTGGTCTGGCATTTCAGGGGTGTCTGTCGAATTTTGCGTCGGGTTTTATGCTGGTGATTTTTCGGCCGTTCAAGATTGGCGACAGAATTGTGGTCGATGGCACCATCGGCCAGGTGATCGACATCAACTTTTTTGAAACCATTGTAAATACGGGAGATATGCGTCGCATCATCATCCCGAACTCGAAGATATACGGCACGACGATCCAGAATATCACGGCGAATCCGATGCGGCGAGTGGATGTGCAGGTGGGGGTATCGTATGCGGCAGACATCGAGAAAACCCGCACAGTTCTTGAAGATGCGTGTCTTGTAGAGGGTCGTCTGAAGAGCCAGAAGACGGCAGTTATCATGAAATCGCTGGACGATTTTGCGGTGAAATGGGAATGCCGTGTGTGGTGTAATCCAAATGATTACTATACGATTCAGGAGCGTCTGGTGGTGTGCATCAAGAAATCGCTGGATGCTGCAGGGATAGAGATACCGTATCCGCAGATGGTGATTCACAATGCATCCCAAAAGCAGGGAGGCGACAAGTAACGATTCAACCCCAAGCCTGACTTTGTGGGGTTGCAAGGGGCGTTCGCGGAACAACGCCCCTTGCCGCCTGCGGCGCGTAGC
>CAMKRB010000316.1 GCA_946415045.1 uncultured Myxococcales bacterium | reverse complement strand
CAATAAAACGCCGAGAATTCCGCAGTTTGATATCGTCCAGCAGCTGAACGAACTGGCCGCACATATCATGCAGATTCAGGCGCTGGTTCCCATCAGTGACGATGATTTGACAAAAAAGCTCCAGGCCAGACTGAGCAAAGACATGTTCGTTCCCGATAAGGCTGAAATTTCCTGGTCACATGTCTCGCTTCCAAAAGTTGAGCGTTAGAGTTTTCGCGCAGTTATTTTTGGGTATTGCTGTAATTGCTGGTATTTCTTACGGTGCTTGGGGTTGGCGTTATCCGTGCTGACCTTGTTCATGCACTGTTGGTGGACAGAGCAAAATAATTGCATTTCGACTTGTCATAGGCCTCGCGAATAGATTATGAAAGAACCAGGCGCGCCAGTGGGTGCAGTTGCTTTCATTTTGTGAGGATTATCGTGAATAAGAGTCTGACAAAGATCGTCCTGCTTTCGTGTATTTCGGCGTTTTTTGCCATCAATGGCTGTCGTTTGGACAGTGAAGTTGAAAAGGTGAGCAATCCCGTGATTCTCAGCCTTGAAAAGACGACGATGACGTGTTCAGATGGGCTGGATAACGATGGTGATACGCTTGTCGATTGTGCAGATCCCGACTGTTTCGAAATGGGAACGGCTGATATTCCGGGGCCTGGTGCGACTGTGTGTCCGAACATTGCTGCGACAGAAAAGAGTCAGGGAGATTTTGCCTGTTCATCCGGACAGGATCCGATTTCTGTCGACCCTTCAGCTGCACCGCGTTGTTTGTCCGAAAGCAGTGCGTATGTGTGCTCCGACGGCAAGGACAACGATGGCAATGGCTATATTGATTGCGGTGACAACAGCTGTAAGAATCTGAGTGTCTGCTGTACGACGACTGGTGCCGAAGGTTCGCTGGATAGTTGCAAAGACGGTATCGATAACGATTGCAACGGCTATATAGATTGCGCCGACTATGCATGCTCAAAAAACGATGGCGTGCGTTATTTCGCTTCTCCCGAAGCTGTCGAGTATTGCAAAACCAAGAAATGTCCCCATGGTGAATCCCCAGAGAATACCTACGAAGCATGCTCGGATGGACTCGATAACGATTGCAATGGCTATGTCGATTGCGCCGATAATGCGTGCTCCAAATCCACCAATCCAAAGATCGCGGATTATTGCAATCGCGACGTCACCCGAAAACCTGAAAATACCGAAGCTGCATGCTCAGATAACATCGATAACGACCTGGACGGTCTGGCCGATTGCGATGATCAGAATTGCCAGGAATTTGAGTATTGCCGCAACCTGACGCAGGAACATGCGCCTCGGCCGATGAATTTCTCGACCATGGGGAAAGAAGCCCGCGCCGAGATCCTCAGCAAAGAAAAAGAAGTTTGCACCGATGGCATCGATAACAATCATAACGGCTTGATCGACTGCAAGGAGTATCGCTGCAGATTGCGCAGTCTTGAGGTGCTCAAGGGAGACGAAGAACAGTTCAATTTCTCGTGTAACTGATAACTTTCGGGGTGGATGAAACGATATGATTTGCTCAGTTATCCATTTGATTGGCGATTCATCATCTCTGCCCGACAGCTGTTTTTGGTTGGTATGATTTGTGGCGCGGCTTTATGGCCGCGCTTTTTTTTGATTGCGACAAGCCTATGATGATTCCCAGCACCTATGGTGTGACACCGGTTTTAAAAAAAATGCTGCCTGGATTCCAGCGAATTAACGATAAAACCATGCATGTCGTCAGGCTGCCCGGTCTGAATCCGCATGGGGATAATATCGCGCTGCTTCATGGCATTGCGGCCTCTGCTTCCAGCTGGCTGCCGTTGGTCAGAGCTTTGCTGCCCATCGCAAGGTCTTTTGTGCTCTTCGATCTGCCCGGTCATGGGTTGTCACCGGCCGCTCCAAAGCAATTTGACTGCATGGATGCCTATCGCTGTGCCGAATCATGTCTGCTCAAAAATCTCGATCCCGAAGACCCCAACCTCATCATTGGCAATTCACTGGGGGGCGCATTTACACTCAGATTTTGCATGGATCATCCGGATTACGCGGCCAGATGCGTACTCATATCCCCAGCTGGTGCGCCGTTTCCCGGAACTGCACGGGAGATCATCTCGCCATTCCTCGCCAAATCGCTGGCTGATGCACGAAAAATTATTGAGCGCGTCTGGACACATCCTCCAAAAGCGGCATATCTTCTCGCTCCGCTGATTCGAATGACGACTGCGCAGCCCGGATTCATCAGTCTGATGGAATCCATCATGTCCATCGATGATGATCCGAATGGTGAACTCGCTCAGATGCTCTTTACACAAATGCAGCTCAAGGAATTCAAAACACCTGCACTCCTGATTTGGGGCAAGGAAGACAGAATTCTTCCCTCCCAGATGTGCGCGTATTATGATGCATATCTGCCGGATTCGGTATCGCGCTGTTTCCCTGATAATCTTGGTCATTGCCCGCAGTTTGAAGCGCCAAAGAAGATCGCTGCTGAGATCATGGCGTGGCGGGATAATCTCATGTAATGGTTTTGTCTCAAGCCCGAAGGGGCATTTTCGATTTTGATCGATAAAGGATAGTTTATGATTCCAAAATTCGTTGGCATTGCTGGTGGAACTGGTTCCGGAAAAACGACGCTTGCACGGAAAATTCGCGAAGGTCTAGGGGAAGCAAGCACCCTGATTCAGTTCGACTGGTATTATCGGGATCTGTCGCATCTGCCACAGAAAGAACGCGAAGAAGTCAATTTCGACCATCCATCCAGCCTGGAAAGTGAGTTGCTTGTCGAGCATCTCAAAACCCTTAAACAGGGCCTTCCCATCGACGTGCCGCTCTACGATTTTAAAACGCATTCGCGTGTCCAAAACGAGACGATGCATATCGATCCCGTTCCCGTTATCGTCGTTGAAGGCATTCTCTTGTTCTGTTTCGAACCACTGCGTCAGATGCTCGATATCAAGATCTTTGTCGATACCGATGCGGATATCCGTGTGTTTCGAAGAATTCGGCGCGATATGCGTGAACGCGGCCGCGACTTCAATTCGATTCGCAAACAGTATTACAAAACCGTGCGTCCGATGCATCTCGAATTCGTTGAACCTTCCAAACGATATGCTGATGTGATTATCCCCGAAGGCGGAGATAACCTCATCGCACTTGATTTAATCATCGAACGCCTCAAACAGTTCGCGCCGAACGGATAGACATGATTCGACGTATCGTCGGCCTGTGCTTGTGGTGGCTGGCTTTTACGCCAGCCCTTTCTTTGCTGCATCTCGGCTATCCGGTCGCCGTTTGCCTGTGGCCTGTCGTTGGGTTGGTGTGCATTGAAGCGAGTATTAAACCGATCAGAATCTGTGGCGCTGCGCTCTTCGTATCTGGCCTGCTGGCAATGCTGTATATCACCCAGGACCGCTGGCTTCTGCCTCCGGCCATCTGGGGCGTCCTCTTCGTTCTGGGGATCGCGGTGATGCGCTTTGCCGGCATCTATTCCGGTATTCAATATGACAAACCCGATGATGCCAGAGATATTGCCGAAGCCCGTTTGAGCCGCAATGCCTTGTGGTTGGATATCAAATTCCCTTTCAAGCGGCTGCTTGTGTTCTATTTCCTCTGGATGATCGGTATCGTCTGGATCGCTTTTTCAAGTGCTGTTTGGGCGCCTGTCGTCCTCATCGCATGGTTGATTGTGATGATGTTGTTGGGGTATTATGCCGTATGGCCATATGCCGTTCATCCCGAATGGCTTGGCTATATCACGCGACGGGACATATTTGTTTCGAAGAATAGATGGCGGTTTCGTTTTGTGACTGCAGGACTTGGCGTCCTTGTACTGGTCACGGCGATTTGGCTGTATCTGTCGAATATCATGGGATAATCGTGATTTCACTTTCATACCGGCATGACTCAATATGATGAAGCGATTCTCTTTACTTACCGTTTGTTTTGCAATGGGCTGTACGCTGGCTGGATGCAATTTGCTCAAGTCTGGCAGCGATTCAGATGAACTGCCCGATTCGGTTGCTGATACTACAGAAACAGATACGGATTCTGCGGAAATTGCAGATTCCGATAAAGACTCAGAGCTCGTTCTTGAGGCTTCGAAAACGATCAACGAAAACCTTTTGGATGCAGATCCCTCAAAAAACAAAACCGGAAATCAGGGCGATTCCAATGCGGTTCCCGGAAATCCCGGAGATCGCGCAAACAACGATTCCGAACCCGACGAAATACAGAAATTCTTTGATGATTACTATGCTGCGCAGGGGAATGGCGCTTCCCCCGATCAAAACAGGATTCTGGAATCGGGACGGCTGCTGCGTCCAATCGAAAATCCCGAAGAACTCGATCAATTGGTCGACAGCATGCCCAAACCCCCCGAACCCGAGCCAAAAGTCGTTCTGCCGCCCAAAACGATCAAATGCCATATCTATGCTGGTGGTGTGTCTGCCAAATTCTACGAGACTACCAGCGATTATGAAAATATGGTGACAAGGGAGTGGTTCATCGAAAACTATTGTGACGATGTGACGACCAAATATTATGCGTCAAAATCTTTCGATTTCGATTGTTATGAAATCAAATCCCAGGAAAGTGATAAACCCATCCCCAACGGATTCGCGCGAAAAGTACATATCAATTGTCCCGAAAAAGTGGAGCAGCCCCCGG
>CAMKRB010000315.1 GCA_946415045.1 uncultured Myxococcales bacterium | reverse complement strand
GCGTCGGATAACCCATAAGCGATCATGTTTTCTATAACACCAGATGAGATTCCACCTGCGCTTCCTGTTGAATAAATGGTTTTCCCAATTAAAGCCGGATCGTTGGCAACTCTGACTTTGTAGCGAATCGTAGATTCTTCTCCTGCAGGAATCTCATTAATCATCCAATCGAGCGCCCCCTTGTATTCTCCTTCACCATAGGCAGATGTCGGGTGCGTCGTATGATATATCCCGCCACCATATTCTTCTATCGTGTCGATTGCGTTCGGTATGTTCTCAATAACATACAAATTCTTATACGCACTATCACTGTTGTTTTTGATGCGGATTGTGTATTCAAGCGATTCTCCTGGTTCAACAGTGCTTCCTCTGTGTATATCAACTGTTTTTTCTATATCAATCTTGGGATGCTTTATTCGACACCAGGAAGAATCAGGTACCTTGTACTTCTCATTCGAATTGAATTCATAATATTTCTTTGTGGACTTCATAGGACGCAAAATTGTCATTTCACAATCGCCCCCGCAAGTGCGATTGTGAATATATGTCGAAAGCGATGATACTTGAACGGTTCCTTCTGTTATTGTGCTGTATTCCCAATTAATATTCTCTATGAGTGATGAATTCTTGTATTGGGGAATGAATTCTCTCTTTGCACTATGCCAGATAAGTCCATTGCTTGTTATTTTGGTTAATCGAACACTGATTGTATCTTGTGTAAGTCCGGTTTCTTTGAGCTGTGTTGAAGTAAATTCTTTATCATTGGTGCTATCTGTAGAATGGATGACAATTGCATCTACCGGCTGTTGCTCATCATTCAAAATGAGATCGTAAATTAATGCAACATGACCAGTTTTATTCGTTGTGTCATAATATCCCAGGATATCACCGGGTTTTAATTCACTCTCTAGGATTATCTGAACAAAATTATCTTTGGCCGTATCATCACGTAACTGTTCTTCTAGAGCATCATCATAGTAAACAGTCTCAGGATCGTTATTGTGTTTTTGGCCATAATCAGCAAAATCCGGAGCACCGTCTGGTAACACAATGCCTAATGCTTGTTTATACACCTGATAAGCGAATGCATTACACATAGTGAATTTTATGCTTTGTGACGTTGCGTCTTCCGGTGCCATACCATAAGCTGAACGTGGCACTTCATACTGAATGTAATCACCACGACGATAAAATGCCAACATCGTTTCTTGTAACGCTTTCTGGCGCATTTGCTCATTATCCGGATAATTTTCCGTGTCCGGAATACATACACCATCAGCATTGAGCATTTCGTTACATTTACATACCGGCACACATTTACCTGCATCCGGATCAAGGTATTGTCCTAAATCACAGTGTACGGCAACACATTTATCCTGCCGCGTATCATACACTTCCCCCGTGTCACACGTCGGCAATGTGACTTCCGGCATGCATTTGCCCTGGCGCGTATCATACACTTCCCCCGTGTCACATGTCGGCAATGTGACTTTATCGACGCACTCGCCTTTGTGTGTGTCATACAGCATGTTATCCGGGCATTCGGTGACATCCTGTACCGTCGCCTCATCGCTGCAGCCGTACATTCCCATAATTGTAAGTAATCCAAAGGTTAAAGCGACTTTTCGATCCTGTATTTTAGCTCTGCGGCTCATGCATCCTCTCCTTTGGTCTGGCCGTTTTCTTGTAACTGCCAGCCCATTTTGACATTGCAACACACACAACCTCAAACATGCTTCTGTGGTCAAAAGCATCTGGCTTCAAATATAACTAATCTAATAACTTTTTTTATGGAACAAAAAAATTCCTCCTCTTGCATAAAAAGAGATACGAAAAGTATTAAACTTTAAGCCAGATAATCACCATACACCATGCTTCCGTGATGATGATACGGATATCATTTCTGGAATTTCCTGATTTCGCCGGCATTCCGCACAGTTTTGTCGCCAGCCTCCCGCTATAGGATGCGCCAATACTCGGTTGTTGCTGTATTTGGGCCCGCCTATGCGCCGTTGGCGCATACGGCGGGCTGTGGCGGCGGCTATCGCGTTTGCCGGCCGCGATACGCCGCCGCCCTGCCATTATTACCTTGACTCGCCATTCAAAGCGAGCGATGAACGAGATGAATAGTTTCCTACCCGATCGAGGCCCCGCAGTTCTCGTCCCGCGTATTGCGCAGCAATAGCGGGCGCAAGCGAGCCGTAGGCGCGTGTCGTGACACGCGCCAAGGCGAGCACCACTGTTTCCGCCCCGCGTATCGCAGATAGCGGGCGCGAGCGAGCTGTAGGCGCGTGTCGTGACACGCGCCAAGGCGAGCACCACGCTAATCATCCACGTGTGTCATGTTCCAGTTCGTCGGAAATTCAAGTAGTTCGAGCTTTTGCGCAGCGTTTATAAGACTTTGCAGGACTGGCTTGTAATTGCATTGAACTATCGTCTTCCACCAGTATTTTAAAGGCCTGCAGGCATATACCGAATCAATCGCAGCCTCTTGAATTGTTATATCCGGTGAGCATTTTTGATACTCAAAATGTGTTTCGCCTGCATGATCGCAGATAACAATGGCAATTGGGCCGATGTTTGAGTGAATGATCCAATAGCCATCGTTGTAACCAAACGGCACAGGCCAGGTATTGCCATAGCCTCCGTGAAACAAAATTTCCATCAATTGTTTGATGCTGGTTTGTGGGGGAACGTCGAGCTTGTAAATACCTGCGCCGGCGTCATCGCCCATGCAGATGCTTTCGCGTGAATATTGTATTATCATATCAATAATGCCCTTTATATTGAGAAATTTAGATGAAATTTCAACTTCTATATTCCAATATCAATGCCTGTGTCGCGTTCGATGCTTGTTTGGCATCCGGCTTCAAATGCAGCCTGTGATGCGACAATCGTCAGACTTTTCTTTTCGGTGCGCGTCACACCGGTATATATCATCTGATTGTTCAAAAGCGGATGTCCCACGGTTTGCGGCAAAAACATCATGATATTGCCATAGCCGGATCCCTGCGACTTATGAATGGTGATGGCAAAAGCACTTTCGAGCGCATCGGGCGGCAATAGCGAAAGCGGATAGGTCACGTAATCACTGACAACCTCGTTACTATTCGCTTTATTCTGTGTGCGCACTTTCTTGAGCAATAAATGCAGCCGACCGCTGTTCGGTTCGCCTAAAACGATGCCGCAATCGCCGTTATAGAGTTTGAGAGTCGACTGATTTTCGGTAATCATCAGGAACTGACCGACATAGAATGGATCATTCGATAGAATATCGAGTGCTTTTCGGACGCATGCATTGAGTGATTGTATTCCGCGCGTGCCTTTGCGCTCAGCCGATAATATGCGTGCAGACTCGGTAAACTGCCATAGTTCATCCAGTCTTTGGGGATCACAAGGCTGCTGCGTTTCGACATCGATCAATTCATTATTGTGATTCACCTGAATTTTGCTGACTTGTTCAAGGTACTTTGGCGCAATATAAAAAGCATCCGTCCAGGCTTTTATGAGTTTTTCGATATCCTTTTCTTCCTCTTTTTTGTCCTCATGAAGCGATATAAACCGTAGTCTGTCGTCGTCCTGCACGGAAAAAGATATGTTTGAAAGTGATTCAAATACTGGTTTTTCGTACTTGTCAGACCAGCCATTTTCAACAGCGTTCTTGGCTTCCTGAATGGACAGCGACAAACGCCCGATCTTTGAATCGCGGTTAAACCGTTTGGATTCATCCAGTTTCACCGCGACATCCCCGGTTTTGAGCATCTCGCCCAATACCGCCCCCGCCTCGACCGAGGGCAGCTGATCCGGGTCGCCCAGAATAAACAGCCTGAAATTCTTCTCGGGCAATGCCTGCAGCAATTTGGCAAACAAATCGATATCTATCATGCTCGCTTCGTCGATAATAAACAGCGTTTTTTCAGGAAATCGATTCTCTGCATCGTAATTGAACTGATTCTTTCGCGGGTTGTAACTCAGCAACCGATGAAGTGTATAGCTCTCCAACTGATGAAGCGTTTGATAGATTTTACACGTCGTATCCTTAAACTTCGACAGGCTCTTGAGCAGGCTTTCGCGCATGCGGTCTGCAGCTTTTCCGCTTGGTGCCGCTAGTTTGATGCTCCAGTTCTGCATATCTTTATTATCATGGAGCAGTTTCCACAACAAAAAGCAGATAACGGTTGTTTTGCCGGTTCCCGGTCCGCCCGTAATGATCAGATTTTCGCTTTGCCCGCGTATGATTGCATCCAACTGGCAATTGGCGAGCTTAAATTGCGAATTTAATAGGGGATCAAAAAAATGCTGACACTTTTTTCGCTGTGCGTCAGTGATTGCATTGGGATGATAGGTAAAGAGTGTTCGTGCCCTGGATTCGATGATACATTTGGCATCAAAATAACGCGTAGCATAGAGATATTTGATTCCCTGCGCGGATTCATGAATGACCAAAGGTTTTGTGGCTAATCCAGGTTCGGTTTGAACATCGGTTTTGCGAAATTCGATGATATTGGTATAGGATTGCGTCAGAATATCCGCTATGCCCTGTGTGAGTATGAGTGAAAAGGATTCGTTTGCATGCGCTGTATCTGCCAACGGATTCATTTTTTTGCTGCTGTCACTGACAGCCAGTTTGATAAGGCTGTTCCATTTGATCATCCATTTGGCAAGCGCTTTTGC
>CAMKRB010000314.1 GCA_946415045.1 uncultured Myxococcales bacterium | reverse complement strand
GACAATTCCCTTCGTGGCATGACGCAGTGCTTCGCGGTGCGAGACAATCCCCCGATTTGGCTGGTTGCACCGCATGAGGCGATAGTCGAGAACGCAGTCGCGATAGTCACTGAGTACCGAATCGAACACGGGATCGTCGGCAATATCGCACATTTCACCAATCATGCGAAATATTCTCGATTTGCGGGCATCCCAAAAGTCGCACCGCACAATCGCGGCATCACCGAATTCTTCTCTTAAAACGGCGATGGCTTTGTCGTCATCTTCGGGAAGCACGCTTGCATCGAGTAGTGACGAAGCACGCCAGATGAGATCGGTGTTTTCGGGATCATCGGGATCTTTTGGTGCACCTTCGTCGAATGCAGCTGCAGAACATGCCTGATTCGATATAATTTTACTGAGATCGTCATAAAATGCATGGTATTGCGCGCCATCGTCGTAATTGTAGTGGCGATGCCAATAGCCGAACTCAAGCGTGAGTTCTTCGTCGATGTCAACATAGATGGTACTAATGGCAGGATTGGAATTCGTCCTGATGTAGAATTTCCCATGCTTCTCGTAATGCCTGATGGAAGACAATGAATTGGAAAATTCAGACATCGTTTTGACGACAGCGTTATAAACCTGGCGTGGATGCTGGTGCTGCGGCGGTATTTTAGTAGCACAGACATCGCAGTATTCGGCGTCGCCAATGCGGTGAATCTGCCAGGGTTCGAGCTGCAGCAAATCGACACGACAGCGAGTACACAATCGGTTACTTAAACGTCCGAAGCCCGGGCCATGCTTATAGCCTTTGGCTATTTCAGCCCCAACGATTTGCGCACATGACGGGCATACAATTCTGCCGTTATACTTGACAGGTTGATCTGTTTTTTCGAAGCACCGCTTGCAAGTATAGAATTTATGCGGCTTTTTATGGCGTTTTTCATCTCCTGCGTCCGCGACGCGGGAACTTCGACCAGTCCTGCCTGTTTCATTATGGTCGGCATTATCGGTATTTGTCCCGTCTTTGGCATCTTTGACCAGTCGATAGATTTCGTAGCATGCTGCCCCCATAGCGACTGCAACAGACAGGTATTTGCTTAATTTGCTGATCATAACTGTTATCCCTGTATGGATAATGCGGCAAATGCGCTGGCGATTATGGATACGTCTGCGAAAATATCAGATTCATCACCCATTTGCGGAACATCTCATTCTCCGTAAATGCACGGAACAACTCCATATCCGACGTAATACAGCGATTGACTGCGGTTTTGGTCGCATCCTCACATTCCGAACGCGCATTCTGAATATCCGAATTCTGAATGGCATTCTGGTAGGATTCATTCGAACGCACCATTTCGGGCAATTCATGCATCACCGTATGCAGCACGCGGTCTTTGTCCGTAAAAGGATAATCCCCAAATAAATCGTTAAATTCCTTCACAATCTGCGATAATGCATCTTCTTCGGTAATTGGAATGCCTTTTTGCGTTCCCAATGGGATTGAATTGATCTCGCTGTCTTCATTCTCAAGACATATCCGCATGGTTTCCTGTGCCACAGCACGATAACTTTCCAATTCAACCGAGTTGTATAATTCTTTTAAATTATCATCATCACTTGCAGGAGACGGCAGTTTGCCTATGAGCAGGTTCATGAAAATACACAACTTTTCCCATTCGATATTGTTATAAGGCATGATGGCTGCCAAAAAATTATAGGTGCGCACAAAAGATTTAGCGCAACTTTTAAACCTTATTTGCTCTTCCAGCTCCAACGCCTGATAAGCCTCCACGCAATCATCCAGATAAGGATCAAGTTCACTGCGATTCGCATTGTTCAAATACTTTTCAACAAACTCATCGACATCGGACTGCATATACACTTGCAGGGATTCCATTTCCGATACGAGATCATTCAGTTTGTTAATATCTGTCTCACCAGACAATACCGTCGTTTTATAATAGCGGTCAAAAGCCGCTTTGATGATGCCGGGATCATTCTCAAAATCGAGCACAAATGTATCGAGTTTACCCGGAGCACATCGATTGAGCCGAGAAATCGTTTGTACAGCGGCAATATCCGAAAGCCCTTTATCGATATACATCGTATGCAGCAGAGGTTCATCAAATCCCGTCTGAAATTTATCGGCGACGACGAGAATGCGGTATGGATCTTTTTTAAACCGCTTTTCAATTTCAGCACTCGAGAACTCATTTAATTCGCTCTCTGTCACCTGCTTCCCACCATAATTTGCCGTACCCGAAAACGCAATCACCGTTTTATACGGGCTATTCCGTGCCTTGAGCAGTCGGTTGATTTCTTCCCAATAGGTCAGTGCTCGCTGAATACTCCCCGTAACGACCATCGCCCTTGCCTGACCACGAATTTTGGCAGCCGTCTGGCTGTGAAAATGCTCCACAATAATCATTGCCTTCTGTGCGATGGCTTCAGCCTTTCCTTCGACAAAACAGCGCAGCATCCGTTGGGCTTTTTTCTTGTCGAACTTAGGGTCATCCGCAGAAGTTTTAATCAATTTATAATAACTGTGAATCGGCGTATAATAGCGAAGAACATCCAGTATAAACCCTTCTTCAATGGCCTGTTTCATCGTATAGACATAGTGCGGGCGAGGTTTGCAGGTGCCATCTGGCAAATATTCTTTCTTCCCAAACATCTCCAGCGTCTTATTCTTGGGCGTTGCCGTAAATGCAAAATAACTCGCGTTTTTCACCATTTTGCGCCCTTCGATGAGACGATTGATTTTATCTTCAGCATCTTCATCATCCTCGGGAATCTGATCCGACAATACCATATTCATCTTGGCCGCCAGTGATCCATTCTGACTCGAATGCGCTTCATCAATGATAATCGCGTAATTCTTATGGCCCGTCGATTGAATTTTATCCAGTACATACTGGAATTTATGGACAATCGTAATGATAATCTTGGTGCCCTGTTCCAGATGTTTCTGCAAATCAATGGTTGAATAAGCAGCACCGAGATTTGCCTTTATATCGATAAACCGCCGTATGTTATTTCTTATCTGTTTATCCAGATTCACGCGGTCTGTGACAACGATAATCGAATCAAATAATGAAGCCCGTAGGGCATCCATATTTGTAGCCCCCGGTTGGTGCGTAGCGCCTACCGGGGGTAAAGGGGTATCCATAGCAACAGAAGCCCGTAGGGCTTCAACATTAAAACCTTTTAAATCCACTAACTGCAGTGCCAGCCAGGCGATGGAATTCGATTTGCCCGACCCCGCACTATGTTGAATCAGGTAACGGCCACCCACGCCATCGCGTTTAACGTCGTTTAACAAGGATTTGACCACCTGCAGCTGATGATATCGCGGAAAGATTTGTGCATATTTCTTTTTACCTGTTTCTTCGTCTTTATATTCCACCACCTGCGCAAAATGCTCAATGATGTTCGACAATTCAGATTTCGAAAAAATCTCTTTCCACAAATAATCGGTTTTGATCCCGTCGGGATTCGGCGGATTCCCTGCACCATCGTTGTATCCCTTGTTAAACGGCAAAAACCACGAATCTTTGCCCTTTAACTCTGTACACATCATCACGGTGTTGTCATCGACGGCAAAATGCACCATACATCGTTTAAATGCAAACAACGGGTCCTTGGGATCGCGGTCTGTTTTGTATTGTTTCACCGCATCCCCCGTATTCTGTTTGGTCAACTGGTTCTTGAGCTCCATCGTAATGATCGGCAGACCATTCAAAAACAAGCATATATCCAGGGCGAGTTTCGGATTGCTTTTGGAATAATGAAGCTGTCGAATCACACTGAAGCGATTCTTTTGGTACAATTCCGCCGCCGTTTCATTCCCCACGCTTGGCCTTACATAGTAGAAATCAAACGTCAAATGCTTATGCTTGAGTCCGTCTTTCAAAACCGCCAGCACACCTTTTGTATTCAATTCATCAAATAGTCGCTTGCAAAATGATCGTTTTTCGGTCGCATTATCCAGAATATGCAATGCTTCGACCTTGTCCGGCTGCGTGTCGTTCAAAAAATACAGCACCTGATTCAGATTGACCGCCAGATCCTTGCCGTAATGCGCATCATCCTCGGCCTCATAACCGTTCACATTTACCAGATGATCGCAAATCAGCGATTCAAAGCCGTATTCTTTGACATTGGTCGGCATGGCGAGGGCTCCTTAATGATACGATTTAAAATGATCCGTATGCCATTTGGCGACATTATTATCGATATACCGTCGAACATTATCAAATGCGTTTTGATTTTTTAATATTTTATCATGATACCGCGTTTGCCAATCGAACGGAATTTTATGCGTTCGTGCATACATCGTCACGGCGCGTTTGAATTGATTGATGACGACCGGCAACGAACCCGATTTCGGCGTAATCGCCGACATCAATTCGGATGTTCGTCGATCCATTTTCGTTCGTTTAAAAATATTTTCGATATTTTCGGATTCGATATCGACGTCATCGTCATCGGCGCGAACGTCGTTATGATTCGCCACGTCATCATCGGCGCGCGCGTCCGCGCAAACGTCGTTATCATCATCCCCATAACCATGGTAGAGACGTGCGGTCCGCGCGTCTCTACCAACGTCGTCCGCGCATAATTTCGTTTCCGCGCGTTCGTCCGCGCGGCCAACGTCGTCCGCGCATAATTTCGTTTCCGCGCGTTCGTCCGCGCGGCCAACGT
>CAMKRB010000313.1 GCA_946415045.1 uncultured Myxococcales bacterium | reverse complement strand
CGCCAGACGCGTCTGGATCAAATCGACGAGAATCTGCGCCGCTGGCACCAATCGCAAGTGATACAATCGCCCTACTACATATTTATCAATGTGCCGGATTTCCATGGCGAGGTATGGCGAGACGGAAAGATGGTATACAGATTTCCGGTGGTTGCGGGCAATGCACGCCGTTCTTGTGATCCGCAAACCAAGACCTGGAAATATATCAATGCGACGCCGCTGATGCATGCGCGCATGCTGTATATAGAATACAACCCCTACTGGATTGTACCGCCCCGCATTGAGCAGGAAGATTATATAGAAAAGATCAATGCCGATCCCAACTGGCTGAAAGACCACGGATTTGAATACTATACCGAAAACGGCCGCACGGTGCTGAGGCAGCTGCCCTCCGAAAGAAATGCGCTTGGACGCGTGAAATTTATATTTCCCAATCCGCACAGTACATTTTTGCACGACAGCCCGCAAAAGGGTCTGTTCAAGTATCCGGTGCGCGCATTCAGTCATGGGTGCATGCGCGTTTGGGAGCCCCTGGAACTGGCCAAACGATTGCTTGAATACGACGGACAATGGAAAAAGAAGATCGCCGAAGACATTGAAGATCTGGAGCCGCGCAGATTCCATCTGAAGAATCGGTTCGATGTATTCATCGACTATCTGACGGTTCGTGTCGACGACGATGGCATTGTCTATTTTTTGGCCGATCCCTATCACTATGTGCGGGATGCGCTTGAACCGCCATCGGCCAGATCGTTGCAATGCACGCCCAATCCCAAAGGCTGGATTCCCAGGGCAGCGCTTCAGGGAGACGTGGGTGCCGACGAATCCGGTGCCGGCACAGGCAGCGATGCGATGTAGGATTGGGGCGTTGCGGGGCGCAGCCCCGCAGTGGGGGGCGCGGCGTACCGCGAGGTAGCCGCGTTGGGGGGCGGCTGCCCCCCGCCATCATCAGTTCACATCTTCCTTGCATGCATTAATCATCGAAGAATCCGACTGATTATCGGTTTTGTCGCATTCGATGAACTCACCTTTGGGGAAGTCGTCCGTGGGTTCGTCGAGTACAAAATGGATCGCAGCGGGCATCTTGACATCGACGACCTCGCCATCAACCGTCGCTTTGCCGTTCCAGACAAGTGTCGCAATTGCGCTTGTGCCGGGCAGCAAATTCTTGTCGACGCGCGTTTCGCCAAGATAACCCACTTTGCCCGTATCGTTCACGTTCTCGGCATAGAATCTGACCGACAAACCGGCAGGAATGCCCAGCGCGCCTTTGTTTTCGACGTTGGCTTTGAGTATGAGATTGTCGGGACATTGTTTTTCGTCGGATTCCACGGCGGCTGCGACAAGATTCGGCGCATTGAAGAGACCGCCGGGCTGCACATTCTGACGGAAATTGTTGAGGTTTTTGACTTTCCAGTTTTGTTTTTCGCGTTTTGGAACCGTGCCATCCTCGTTGATATTGGTGACGTGGTAATCGTACTGATTCCAAATGCGGCGCGTGCGCACCCAGCGGTCGTTGGGATCGCCAAATGCACGGATGCCGGTGATATGCTTATCGGCAAGGAAGGCGTAGTCGTTTGACGTGACGATGATTTCGCTTCGTCCGTCGTTGTTGACGTCGACGACCTGCGGGTACTCGACAAGCGTGCCGCTGGAATTGGGAATATCGGGAATGAGCTTGGTCGCGGCGCAATATGCGGGGAATTTTGCATCGTTTACCCCCATGCATGGCCCTTTATAGACGTGCAGATTGATTTCGTCGGCGTAGAGTACTTCGGCGACGCCATCGCCCTCGAAATCGAAGAGGCTGGAACCGGTCGCGCGGCTGGAATAATCCTGTGTATGGAAATCGGCCCAGATGATGTTGCCCTGGGAATTGTAGACGGCATAGGACCAGGTTGTGGCCAGACCGATATCGGGGTGATTATCGTCGTCGAAATCGGCCACAACGAGCGGACCGCCGCCCGTCGCGCACATATAGCGCCGATACCATTCGGTATTTTCGGCTCCCGGCCCACCGTATGAAAAGGTTTCATTGAACTTGCGGTCACACTTGAATGGCGTGCCATCGCTGTAATGATAGCCGGCCATAAATGATTCGGCATACTGATAGTCGATGGGCATTTCGGTGGCCCAAATCTGCTCGCGATGGAATTTGCCTTCGGGGGTTTTGAATACCTTGAATGCGTGCACCTTACCCTTTGGTGGCGTAGCGACACTGGCATCCCCGTAACCGCCGTATGTGATGGCGATTTGTTCGACGTCCAGCCGGCCATTCTCATGATCATCAGACAGGTCGAGATCGGCGAGCACAGCACCATTTGGCGAGATATAGTCGTCGCTGACGATTTCGCAATCTTTGTTATAGATGCTTTGTCCGACGATTTCCATCTCGCCGTCACCATCGAGATCCGCGACGGTATAACCACCATTTCCGCCACCGAAATTGCCCTTGCATCGCCAGCTGTAAGTGCCGTTGCCCGCTTCATCCTCGGTGTACTGGATGATGCCGCCGCTCGTAATAATATGCGGGAAATCACCGCCATCCATATTCGCAAAGCGAGCGAATGACGTCGCGCCCTCCAGTCTGGCAACTTCTTTGAACATATAGCCACCGTTTCCATCGGGCACCAGATTCATGATCAATGTAGAGCTGCCCTGCGGGAGAACGATTTCGGGGTATTCGTCGTTATTGACCTTAGCGATGCCCGGATCGTTTGAGAGCGGGAAATACTCGGGGTGTGTCGCGAGTTCGGAACCATCCTTTCCGCTGATGGCGCGGAGCACGTTCGGATCGGTATAGTGGTGTCCGGGAATCGTCTTGGAAAACGTCGTGAAAACGAGATCGGGAATATCGTATTCGTTGATAAGGCCGTTGCCGTCATCGTCTGTGAGATTGATGATAGCCGGGATGTTCATGACCTGGTCGAACTCGGGCTGGACCAAAGGTTTGCCGCCGGGGTTATCTTTTGGCCACCACCATTTGACGACGGGTTCAAAAGGACCGGCTTCGGGTCTGACCTCGCAAATATTGGGGTTATCTTCGTTTGCGACACAGGTATTTGACGTGAGTTCGCAATACTCGTCGAAATCGCAGTCATCATTCTTCTGGCAAGTTTCACCGCGCTTGAGACATTTCTGATAGAGGCAGACTTCGGTGGCATTGTCGCAGCACAATTCCTCATTGGCACCGCATCGCGTATGCGTGCTGGCATCGCAAATCAGGCGGCATCGATCGGCATCACAGAACTCGTTGGCGCTGCAGCAGATGCTGCCGCATCGCGGTCCTTCGGTACAATCGATCCGGCAATCGCCATCTTCACAAACGTAGCCGGCATCACAGCAGGTCGTGAGTTTGAAAGCATCGTTGTAGCACAGCGTCTGGGTTTCGTTGCATACAGCCAGACATCCATAGACCCCGCCGCATGAGCTTCCCTCGGAACAGCATTCACCCATGCATGTAGGCGATCCATCCTCACACTGATTGCGGCATCGGTTATCGCCAGGATCGCACAGCTGACCATCGCCGCAGCATCGATTACCGCAGGGCTTGTCACAGTTTGCCAGAACGCAGCTGTGATCGACGCAGGTCTGATCGCCGGTACATCCGGGGTCGCAATCGCTGCTGGGCGATTTACATTGATTATTCGCACAAACTTTTCCGCCGGTGCATTTGGGATTGCAGATACTGCCGGGTTCGACGCACTTATTTTCGTAACAGATGAGACCGCCGGTGCAATCGGGATCGCAGACACTGTTTGGATCGATGCAGGTATTGCCGATGCAAACCTCATCGGGGGAGCAGTTTTTACAAGGATCATTCACATTCTGGCATGTGTTGTTGACACAAATCTGGCCACCGGTGCAATTGCAGGTGCTTGTGGCCCTCTTGGTACCCGTCGTTGTATCTTCGCAGCCAATACTGGCTGCGCCGATCACGGCAAGACACGAAATTGCGAGTGTTATCCTGGATTGATGCATCATACGCCTCCTGGGTAATAGCGTTATATGTTGTTCATTAACCAATTCGTTATTTTTGTTCCAACGCATTGAGCAAAAGATTGCGCACCTGTTCACACAGCATTTCGGCGCGTTTTTTTTCGTCTCCGACAGATTCGTCAGGGATCTGAACCGGTGGTAAAATATCTATGGAACACTTGCCCGGACGAATTTTGAGCGTTGTCTTGGGCATGGCCTCGTAGGCACCGCGAATGACCAGCGGCACAATGGGCACATGATTTTGAATGGCATTATAGAATGCCCCATGTTTAAACGGCCCGAGCTTTCCGTCGGGAGTGCGCGTTCCCTCGGGAAATATCAGCACACTGGCGCCCTCGCCAATGGCCCCCGAGATGGCTTCTTTTATCGCATTCTGGCAAGCGGATTTACCCTTTGAGCGATGCACCCTGATGTGGCGCTCTTTCTTTAAGATCGGCCCAATCCACGGCATTTTAAAAAGCGTATCCTTAGCCAGGATGCGCAGGTTCTCACCAAATGTCGAACAGATCAGCACGGCATCCAGCAAACTCGCATGATTGGCCACATAAATGCACTGAGGCTGGGCATTGACGATGGCCTCATCGGGAGGCACGAATTCAATTCCAAATGACTGCAGGCATTCGCGGGCGAGCCGGATGCGAAGGGCAATCGAATCAGAGGTCGACAGTTTGCGCGATGCGCGCAGGTAATAACCGGCTTTTTGGCAGA
>CAMKRB010000312.1 GCA_946415045.1 uncultured Myxococcales bacterium | reverse complement strand
TCACCGATAAATGTGATCTTCAGCTTGTATGCTCCGGCTTTGCCCGAATTCGTATACGTATCGACGCTCACATAATACTTCCCCGCTTTGTCGATGCGGTGCATCAGCATCTTGTCGTTGCGCGCCATACAGCTCTCGCCATTCAACGCACTCAGCAGATGCACATCGACATCGCCGCCCGAGGGCTCCGTTGTGGCGACAAACAAATACCCGGCTTCCTTCAGCGTGAATTCATAATATTCTTCAGGTCCCGATTCGTCTGTATCCGTGCAGCCTGTGTACGTCGAGATATGATTGTGGCTGCGCGATGTATCGCCGTTGATGATCTGGCTGAAATCCTCAATCACTGTCGGACAGATGCCGTCTACACAACTGGATTTGCACTGATCGTTTTCGCAGCCTTGTTCACATGGGGCATCGTTGCCCCATTCCGTACAGCCGTCGCCGTTGTAATCGCCGCATGTTTGCAGACCGCCGCCATTGCAGCGCTTCTTACCTGCGTCGCATGCATTTGTACAGACCGGCGGCTTTTCTATACAATCCCCGCCTTCACAGATTTCATTCGTACCGCATGCAATCACATCCGACCAAACCCGGCATCCGTCTCCATCGGGATCGATGCACGTGCGATACCCATTGCCGCTGCATTCAGATTTTCCAGTTGTTTCACATTGCGGGGTACACGGCGGATCCACAGGGCCGGTCTGCGTCTTGCGGCATTCCCCTTCGACACAGGCATATCCTGTGTCACACAAAACTACGCCGGACCACTTGCTGCAGCCATCAAAATCCTTGCTGCACATCATATAGCCGCTGTTATCGGCATTGCACCGCTTCTCAGGTACATTGCATGCATCCTGGCATTCGATGGTTTTGCAACGCTTTCCCTCTGCATCACAGCCGTTTTCACAGCCATCGGGATGCGTCCATTCAGTACATGGATCACTATCAAAATGGCCGCACAGCGAAAACTGACCGTCTACGCATTTCTCCGCGCCTTTCTCGCATTCGTCTTCGCACGATGCCGGCGCCGGATCTGCATACGGACCATTCAACACCAGCGATTCCGTGTCGCATCCACCTGCTGCAAGTGTCGCCAGAATTCCCGCAAATACTGTACTTTTCTTCATATACACCTCGCGCGCAACTTTTCTGTATTCGCAATCAGACCATTTCTTCATTTTGTGTGTATGATGGGCCTGGCTATGGCTGCGCCATACGCCCGGCCTCGCTGCTATGGGCTGCGCCCATACGCAGCGATAATTCCCGCCAAACTGCCTTTACCTCACAAACGAAAACGCGTCCCCCGTCTTTTCCTCCAGACGGTCTGTCGCATTTGCCGGTGCCGGTGTACATCCCGAAATGCGGTTGTACAATTCGGGCGTCATATCGATTTGGGTGGCTTCGATGGCTGTCTCCAGATGATGCAGTTTCCTTGCACCTATAATTGGTGCGGTAATCCCAGGATGCGACATCACCCACGCAATCGCCAGCGATGCCGGATTGTATCCAGACGATTTCGCTACTTCTACAAATGCTTTTACATATTGCGGAATATCGCGCTCCGAAAACCGCATCTGATATTTATAGTTTGTCGCAAGACGTCCTTCATTCGCTGCCAGATACTTTCCCGTCAGCAATCCGGCCGCCAGCGGACTATAGCTCATCACACCAAGACCTTCCGCCTGTGCACACGGCAAAATTTCGCTCTCCGCCTGCCGCTTAATCAGACTGTATTGCGGCTGCAAAACGATAGCCCGGTTCAAATGCAGGCGCTCCTGCATCCCCAGCGCTTTTTCAATCTGCCAGGCTGCGAAATTCGAAAACCCCAGATATCGCACCTTTCCGCACCGAATCGCATCGTCCATTGTATAAAGCGTCTCTTCGATCGGTACGTTCTCGTCAAACCGGTGCAGATAATAGATATCGATATAATCTGTGCCCAGACGCCGCAGACTGTCGTCAATCGCTTTGGTCAGGTGCAGTCGTGTGCTCCCCCGATGATTTGGATTGTCATCCAGCGGAAAATACCCCTTCGTCGCAACCAGAATATCGTCGCGGTGCGGCGCAATCAGCGGTTTCAGTATCTCTTCTGTATGGCCGTTCGCATATAAATCGGCTGTGTCGATCAGGTTTATCCCCGCATCCAGCGCTCTGCTGAATATCTCTGCACACTCCGATTCTTCGGTGCCGTCTCCAAATGTCATCGTGCCCAGCACGATCTCCGATATATATAATCCCGATTTTCCTAGCTTTTTGTACTTCATGATGATTCCAATCCCGAACGAAATAATGACGGTTTATCGTGGTGGTTACGCTCGCACGGGCGACCACACGGGGTCGCCCCTACTCGCTATGATATTCCGTTATTCACTATTCACTATTCACTATTCACTATTCACTATTTCCCTGTATTCTCTTTAATATGCATCAATATTGCGCTCAGCACTTCCTTAAACTGTGGAATACATACAATCGGTGAAAACAATCGCACCGGGAACTTCTCGCCATCCATATCGAACTTCAAATCTGCCCCTTTACCAGGGGCGGCGAGTCCTGTGTTCTGCAAATCCAACTTGTTCCACGGAATCATGCGCGCTTTGTTTTTATCATCCGATATGAACAGATATTCCTTGTCGTAGGCGATAAACGCAGATTTCGCAAATGCCCGCCAATACTGCGCCATAATTAACAGATAGATGCCAAGTGCCGATAATAGTACCGGCGGAATCATCCAGAATCGCGGCTCAAAATGCGTCATCGGATAGATGAGCACCGCTATGGCAAATAAAAACAGCGACCCGAATTCCAGCATCCGAACGCCGGTTGGATTCAGCGTGTATTGAAATATATGGATGTCGTCGCGTTCAAATACTTCTTTCTGTGTTTTGCGTTCTAACATGTCTGCGTATACTCTCCTCGCTATGATGGGCTGAGGATGGGATATTTTAGAAGTTTTGGTATTTTTAAACGCCGTAGGCGTTTCATATCAATAGCCCCCGGCAACGCCGGGGGATGGCACCTATTTCCCAAAAAAGGAACGCCGTAGGCGTTCAATATTGAACCCCGCTGGGGTTCTAGGGGTTAGGGCATATCCTCATCCCCCGGTAGTCGCCTGTGGCTCCAACCGGGGGCTATTGATATTGAAGCCCTACGGGCTTCTTTGCTCCAATTGATAGATTTTGTCCATTCTCCCAACCCGACGGGGTGGGGAATGAATAGGGCAGGGACCAAAAAAGCCCCGGACAGGCCGGGGCTTTGGTTGCGCTAAGTTCTATAGTTTAGTTCTTGCGAATGGCGTGGAAGAAGCCCTTCACATCGACGTGTTCTTCGGTCTGGCCTGTCACATTGCCTTCGCTGTCTTTCACGTCTTTCTTAAGTGTGACATCGATATCCCAATTGCAGCGATCCGTCTTTTTATTCTGGCCGAGGATTTCATTTGCCGTGTAGACGGCCAAATCTGCCTTGCCAAACTGCTGATACTGCAATGTACCACCGTCATACAGCGCGCAGTCGTCCGAATAGAGTTTGAAGGTATTCTCGGATGAAGCTTCGATCTTATTAAGCGAATTGAACACCAATGTATCCAGCTGACCAACGCCCTGCTCACCGCAGGCAAGATTTGCGGCCATTGTAATACCGGTCTTAACCAGGCTGTTTGTCGCTGCATCCGGGTAGATCAGGTAAACGATAGTTTCGATACCCTTGTTGCAGGTTTCGGTTTGTGTGAGTGCAGGATAATGTCTGGTTTCACCCTCGTCGTTGGTTACATCCTTGTCGTTGTATTTTTCTAAATACATGTTGATGAGCGGTGTAAAGACAACGCCATCCAGGAACGACTTGATGTAGAGCGTTTTGCCGCTGGTACCGGTCTCGAGCGGATAGCCAAGGGCTTCGGGCAGAATTGCGCCAAAGACAGCTGTGAACAAAACGGATCCCCATTTGAAGGTGATGCCATGCTTGTCGATATCAAGGCTGCCATCGGCTGTGGCAATGCCCGCATAGTCGATTGAACCGTCCCAGTTACCTGTAATGGCATTATCGCCTAACGGCAGATTCTTGCGGCATGTGCCGTCTTTGACATAGTGATCTGGTGACTGCAGGCAGAGATTATTGCCGTCTTTTTTCAAGCTCCACTGATATTCCAGATTCTGGAATTTCTCTTCGACACTGGAAATGGCAGTTCCGTTCACACTATCAATTTTAAATGTGCCGACGAGCTGCATGTTTGTCGTCAAATCGGCAACATCCGGAGTGATGGTCGTGAGCGTGTTGTACCAGTTGTATTCTGTTAAATACTTTTCGATCAGGGGCTTCAAGGTACCCAGTGCAAGCGATTTGGTGCCGTCACCCGTGAGGAAGCTCTTCAACCAATCGGGCATACCATCGATGGTACCCAGTCTGTCGAGGGTATTGGACCAGATAAATGCAAGCAGTGAGGAAACAGGATCTTTGCAGAAATCAACGACGAACTGGATCCATGCGCCAGCTGACATGTTCTCAACCATCGGCATCACATACTGTAATGTGGTCGGGTCAAGATTGTATTCACTTTTGGGCGGTTTGGTGAAGCCGCTCGTTAAATCAAAGTTGGAAATGACATCGTAGGTGCCCTTGATATCGGCAGGAACGCCCACCATATCTACTTTGACGATGGTATTCTGATCATTTACTGAAATATCTTTGCAGCCGTACGCAGTTACTGGTGCTCT
>CAMKRB010000311.1 GCA_946415045.1 uncultured Myxococcales bacterium | reverse complement strand
CGGTGCCGTGGCTGCACCAGAAAAGCAGCAATACAACGACCCCAGACAATCCGATATCCGGACTGAGCATCCAGACCGGCACTCAGATGATATCGATATCCGGACAGTTTTAAACCGCGTCTGCACTCTTTCACATCAGCTCGGATATATGCACCACCCGAGGCAATTTCTGCGATTGCCGGGATGATCGGCGAGCAATTTCATCCTGCAGCATCTGGACGCAGAACGGACATCCGGTCACGATTTCGTCCGGGCTGTGCATCAGCAATTCATCCACTCGCTGTTTTACCAAGAGATTCGAATCACTGCCCGAATCCATAAAGAACTGCCCGCCGCCGGCCCCGCAGCAATGGCTGGTGACGACATTCCCGGTACACGAGATCCCCATCGTTTTGGCCATTGCAACCATCGGTTCGGGGGATTGCGGCCGTTTCCCGAGCAGGCAGGGCATGTGAAGCACGCGTTTTACACCATTGCTGTCGCTCTGAGCTGAATTCTGTGCATCCACAAAATTGTGTTCTGCCGCGAATTCCCAGATGTGCTGAACTCTCAGACGTGAATCTGCGGTAGCATAGTCATTAGCCAGAACCTGCGCACAATGCGGGCATATCGTAACAATCACATCATGCGCAATGGCGGATATTTGTGAAAGATTTCTGTCGCGGCATGCAATATAGCCCATTTCATTGCCGAGTTTTCGCATGGCTTCGCCGCAGCATGTCTCATCACTGAGCATGACGGTCGCAAATCCATGACGATGCAGGATCTGTATTGTTTTTTCGAGTGTCTGATGCACTTTTGCATCAAATCGCGCCATACATCCGGCAAAGACCAGAACTGTGCCGCGATTTGCAGATTTCGCCGCACCTTCATCCGTTTCACAATTGAATGCCAATGCGCTGTGCTTTGGATATCCCCATGGATTGCCGCTGCGCTCGAGGTTTGAAAATACGCGGTTTAGCGACTGCGGCATATTTTCTGTACACACGCATCCCCGCCTGAGATCAACGATTCGGCTCGTATGTCCGACGCCCACCGCGCAAGCGCGTTCACACGCACCACACTGCGTACAGGCCCATAATTCACTTTGTCCAACGATACCGCTTGCGTCCGACTTATCATCCGCATCACACAAATCGCATTCGATGCGTTTATCCAGCAGGGAGCGCAGGCGAATCACCTGCTGCATGGGACCGGCGCAATGACTGACACCAGCCGCAACCATCGGACAGACATCGGTACACCGCTGGCACTGTGTACATGCATACGATTCCAGCCGCACGCGGCGCGTCGTATCGCTCAGCCGGGCTGCACCGATCACGGGCATCTCGCTGTCATTTTGCGACTGAGCCATAGAGTTCTCGAGCGATTCCACATAACTGTCGATATCGGGCGTATCTGATCCGGTCACGGGCTGCCCGTCGTCATCATACATGCGGTATTGCCCGGCCAGCCCGGGAAATGCCATGATGATATGCAGGTGTTTGCCTCGCGGAATCCATATCAGAAACAGCGAAACGCACACGATATGGATATAACCGCAAATCACGGAAAACCATGCAATGATATCAAACTGCGAGATCCAACGCGACAGCGGCAGCCAGCGCCCCGTCCATTCCGCGCAGACGCCCCCGGCGAGATGTCCTCCCATCACGCCGAAATGACTCAGCATCAATAAACCAATCAGAGACAGAATCAGCCAGGCATCCAGGGTCGACCGCAGCGTATGTCTGCGCACGATGCGACGAACCGCCAGAATACTTACAGCGACAAGCGTCATCACTGCAAAATAGCTTTGGATGATATAAATTATCCCCGTCAGCTGTTTTCCAAAGACGATCTCAATATGAAACCCCGGCCAGACACTTCCGGCCATCAGTTCGATCGATTCGAGCAAAAATATAAAAAAAGCATAGAAAATAACGGCATGCGCGTATCCCCACCATCGTTCACGGATACGCCCCTGAAAAAGCACCTGCACAAGACAATGCTTTATCCTGTGCCAGAGATGATCCCGGCGTGGAGAAGGTTTTCCTGCACCTATCGCGCTAATATGCTGCTTTAGCTCAAATCCAAAGACGATACAGGCCAACAAAAAAATAATGAGCAACATATTTGTGACATCTTAACCGGGACGCCCCCGGCTCCCGGCAAAGCGCAACCCCATTTGAAATCCGCAGTATTCCTTGCGCGTCCCTGCACTACCAGTTCAAATCGACCGGCACCATCATCATCCCGGTTTTACTGTTCACCTGAACCGGAACCTGCATGGAGTGCCCGTGATCATCCGCGACGACAAAATTGAGCTTTGTGCCAACCGCCTGTTTGCGATGAATATAGGGCAAATCGCCGAGCAAAATGAGCGAACCGTCGGCCATCGATGTGAGATAGATATGAATATCGGGCACGGACGTGCGCGACGCAATAACGACATCGACGCCATCCGGAACAACGGGCACGATTTCCGGAAGCGCAAACAGGTCGACCGGGCGATAAACCCTGGCAATTTTCCATGTCACAAAAGCAGTGCCAGCCATAAACAACAGCAGAATAACGGCGAGCCATCGCAGCGGATGCTGAATTTTTGTACCGGCGCGTCGTTTTCGGCGAGCTGATTTCTGAGAAACCGGAGGTTCTTCGTAAGTTTTTTCAGCCTGTCGCGCCCTGAGCCTGTCGTCTTCCGAACAGTATTCGCCGAAAGTCCGCAGAAACTGAATTTCGCTATTTTCCGCAGGTGATTTAAGCGTATTCATCACCACGGCATTCAAATCTGTGGAAATTTCGATGAGGTTGTCGAGTTCGACGATATTTCCCTGTGTGAGCGTGAGCACGGCATCGCTCAAATCTTCGTTAAAACAAGGATGCTGCCCGCTCAGCGCTTCGTAGGTCAGGGCTGCCAGATTGTAGACATCAGAGCAGAAACCGGCGGGCGTCATGGTGATCGAGTCGGAATCGGAAGGCACGACGGCCGAAACCGCATTGCTCAGGTCCTGGATACTGTCATCTGCATGATCTTTCGAAGCATCGTCCTGATTTGCACCAGCATCATCATTCTGAACCGAATGATCCGCCACAGAATCGTCACTGCTGCCCGGCGCCAAACCGGCCGGAATTTCGGCAGACTGCAGCGATGCATCGGTATTGCGCGCATATTCCCATGGCGGAATGTGCCGCATCAGATCCGGCGAAATGGACTCGTTATGAATTTTGAGGATATCACTGCGGTGCAGTCCGATTCCCAGCGGTCCGGTGACCAGATCGAACCGTTTCTCATCGCGAACATAGATGATATCGCTGGTCAGGCACAAATCGTGGAAACCGACGCGATGCGCATCGTCAATAATGGCCGTAAGCTGTTCGATGAGGCGCAGCACCTGCCAGTTTTCAAGCGGGCCGTGTCCGCGCAGGTAATCGCGCAGCGTCACCGTTCCGGCATCCAGCGCATCCGTCACGACAAAGCTGTGTCCCTCGCTTGTTCCATAATCGAGCACGCGCAGGACATGCGGATTCGTCACGGCACGGTTTTGCAGCAAAATATCGTCGAGCTGCCGGTGCGTCTTTTCCGAAACCGGGATATCATCGCCATAAGCTGCCATCCAGACAGCCATCTGCCGCCCGAAAGGCTGCTCGCGCGCCTGATACACAGTGAGCAGCGGCAGCCGCCGCGAAATGGCGGAAATATCGTAATAATGCTGTAATGCCAGCGTTGTTCCTTCAAAAGAATGCGTCATCTCCATACCCTGCACGAAGCGCAAAAAACACGACAAGCGCTGTATCACGAAACGCTGAATGCGGCAAAGATTGAGTATTTTTGTGGGGGCATGCTATCGGTCCTGTGGCCCGATACGCATGCCGCGCACGGCTATCGACCCTTGCGGCCCGATACGCCGTGCCCGATATTTGCAGTGCCATACCGGTGCACCACCGCTGCGCACTGCGTTGCTCGCGTTCCCGGGGTTGTGCGCATCAGGCCACCGGAAAGCATGCGCCCCGCAGGGGCGCCAGAGGGGGAGACGCGTATTGACGCGACAGCGGCAATAGCGGCGCGGGGGACACTTCCCCCGACCCCCATATACAAGAGAACAGGTCACGCAAAATAATTGACGCAACAATCCACAAATATGGTAAACATTACAATGGCGTCTTTTATGGATGAGGATTATGGAAAAGAACGACAAACTACAGGCATTATTAAAGTTTAACCGCGAAATCGAGGGCAAAAACTATTTCGAGGTTCTGGGCGTGACCGACAGTTCCAGCGAAGCCGATATCCGAAGCGCCTATTTTGATCTGCTCAAACTGTATGGTGCAGATTACTTCGTGCACGTGACAGATGCCGATGCCAGAGCGGCGATCGACAACGTCAACATGATGGTACGACAGGCTTACGAGACGCTGTCAAAACCCGACAAACGCGCGGAATATGTGGCAGAACTGAAAGGCGACGTATCGGCCAGGAGCATTGATATTGCCGATGTCTTCGAGGCGGAACAGTCGCTTTCGCAGGCCCGTTCCCTGATGGAACGCGGGGATTTTGCGATTGCAGCACAGAAACTTGAAAAGACCATTCAGCTGGACCCCAAATCGATCGAAGCGGCGGCACGCCTTGCATACGCTCGCTATATGCTGCTCGAAATCGGCGCTGACAACAAACGCGACCAGACGAGCGTCGGGGAATGCCGGCAAAAACTGATTGAAACACTCGATCAGATGCCTAAAGCCGACTTTCTTCGCGTG
>CAMKRB010000310.1 GCA_946415045.1 uncultured Myxococcales bacterium | reverse complement strand
GAGGTCTATATGCCGCTGTCGTCGTTCAGGAAATTCGAAGGCGACAAGAAGAGTCCGCGAAATCTGGCAGTCGGCGGACTGAAGCAAAAGAATCCAGCCGATACAGCGCTGTATGGCCTGAGTTTTTTTGGATACGAAGCTGTCGGCCACGAATTCGCAACCGAGCATGAAAAATACGAAACCTTGCGAAATCTAGGATTCACGCCGGTCGATTACCACTGGTTCAAGCGCGGTGAAATCACATCTTTGATCGACGAAGTGCACCGGTATTGCGAGACCGAAACAGCCAGCCGCAAAAACTGGGATTTCGATGCCGATGGCCTGGTTTTTAAAGTGGATGATACGGCAATGCAAAGATCGATGGGGTTCACCGATCACCATCCCAAGTGCGCGATTGCCTATAAATTTGCCGGAGATGAAGGCACGACGGTGCTCAAATCGGTCGAATGGCAGGTGGCCAAAAGCGGCGTGATCACGCCGGTTGCCAACTTCGACCCCCTGTATCTGTCGGGTGCGATGGTCCAGCGCGCGTCGCTGTCGAATGCCGCACAAGTAGAGAGTTTCCCGATCGAGACGAGCGACGGCAAGCCTGCAGCCCCCGGCCATCTCAAACTGAATGCAGAAATCCGTGTATCACGGCGCGGCGGCGTGATTCCGCATGTCGAATCGATGATTGGCTGCGACGCATCGCAGCCGGACATCGGGCTGCCATCCGTCTGTCCATCCTGCGGCTCAGCCGTGGTCCGTGACGGTTTATTTTTGCGCTGCTCCGCCCCCGATAATTGCCCGTCCACCGGGCAGGCGCTGATCGAGAATTATGTCAAAACCATTGGCATTATGGGGTTTGGCGAAAAGATTATCGCCAATCTGTACGACAATGGCAGTGTGAAAACGCCCGCAGATCTCTATCGCCTTTCGGTGCAGGATATTGCGTTGGCGGTTGCACAGAGCGACGATGGGATGCTCGATCCCGATGCGGTGCTGCCCCCCAAGCTCTATCGCGCAATCCAGGATTCGCGAACGCAGGATCTGGCTTCATTTCTTGAGTCATTGTCGATCCCGGCGCTTGGAAAAGTGACGAGCAAGGAACTGGCGAAAAAGCTCACAACGATTGATCGGGTACGATCTGCAACGCCTGAACAACTATTTGATGCGCTGGAATATAGAACCAAACCCATCGAATCCGACGTCGGTTTCAAATACTATCAAAAGCTGCATCAAACACAGACGAATCCAACGCTTGCTGTTGAATCCTATATTCGAAAGTATATAACTCACAAACCTGATCATATACTCTATCTGAGCGAATATTTTCAAACGCCGGAAAGTATATATGCAGCCAGTCCGGATCAATTGCAAACTGCGATACAGAATGCGGCCCGATATGCACAGGTATCGGACGCAGCCATTGTACAATCGATATATAAAGGACTAAAACAGCGGCGTTTACTCATTGAGGATTTGCTGCAATTTGTTTCTATTATCCAAAATCAGGCAATAGAGAACAGCGCATCCGGTCCATTCTCCAATCTCTCCTTCCTGTTTACCGGTTCTCTTGCATCGATGAAACGCGAAGAAGCCCAGGCGCGGGTTGAGGCTTTGGGCGGCAAAGCGGCGACCGGGGTTTCGAAGAATTTATCCGTTCTGGTCGCGACATCGAATACGAGCACCAAGTGGAAAAAAGCGGAAGAACTCAATGCAAAAGGCGCGAACATCCAATTGTGGACGGAGGAGAATTTTCTGAAAGCGCTGGCAGAAGCCGAGAATCGTTGATCCACTATTTCCAAAACCGGGCTTCTGACCAGTTTTTTGGAATAGACCGCAGTTTTACGGTTATCCCCCTTCATGGCACAAATGTGTTCTTTTTTGTGTAACGTATGCCATGTTTGCGACTGGCATCATGTGAACCTCAAAGTACACCACACCATATTATGGGTTCCAAGGGGCTTAGCCCCTTGGCGGGGTCTGGGGCTGCGCCCCAGAAAAAACTAAAATGCATCGTGCTGCCGCCGGCGTTCGCTGGTGAATGATTCGGATGTATCTTTAGCGATGAGTTCGTAGAGAATGGCGGTTTTATTTTTGGCAGCACGCAGCACGCGGCCAAGCCGCTGGACATGTTCCCGGACCGATCCACTCCCCGACAGGACGATGGCAACACTGGCTGCCGGAATATCGACGCCTTCGTTCAGAACTTTGCTGGTCACGACAACGGGATAAGTGCCGGCGTTAAATCTGGCAAGGATATCGCGCCGTTCCTTGATTGGGCTTTGGTGCGTGATGGCCGGAATGAGGAATTCGCGGCTGATGCGGTAAACCGTCTCATTATCTGCGGTGAAAATGATCGTCCGGTCGTTCCGGTGCTGCGCCAAAAGTTCAGTGAGCAGCTGCATTTTTGCGCTGCACTGCTGTGTAATTGCCCGTTGAGCGCGGTGCGCATGCAGTGCTGCTCGCCCCTCGGTGCTTCTGGAAGTTTTGCGCAGGAAATCGCCCCATCCGGATGGCGTGCTGAGACGGATATGATTTTTTCGGACGAAATCGAGATAACAAGCGCGATATTCGTCGTATTCGCGGCGTTCATCGGGCGAAAGTTCGACCTCGTACTGAACGGTTTCGTAATCCGCGAGATTGGAACCGGCGAGTGCGCGGATCGTCTGTGTATAGACAACGCCGCCGATCAATTGCTCGTAAGAAAGCGTAGATTCATCGCGTTCCGGTGTCGCGGTGAGCCCCAGTCTGAAAGGCGCAATCGAATGCTGTGCGGCCAGAGCATAAGCCTGTGTCGGCAGATGATGGGCTTCGTCGAACACGAGAAGACCGAAGCGATTGCCAATCTTTTCCATGTGGATGAAAGCCGAATCATAAGTCGTGACGGTCACGGGCTGCAAATCGTAAGTGCCGCCGCCAATCATCCCGCAATGGATATGGAATGCATTTTCGAGATTGAGATGCCACTGTGCGACCAAATCGAGCGTAGGGGTAACGACGAGGGTTGGGCGTTGTTTGCGCACCATCGCCATCTGTGCGACATAGCTCTTTCCCGCGCCAGTGGGCAATACGACAAGCCCGCTGCCACCATTGTTTTCCCAGGCCTCGACAGCTTCGGACTGATAATAAAATGGCACGCGTTCGAACTGAAAAGCCAGCGAAACTTCGGGATACATCTTGGCGTTGTCGATGAAATCGATCTTATCGCGGGTAAGCGCCGTAATCAGTCGTCTGTATGCAATTGCCTGAGCCCGGAAGGCCTCGATTCGTTCGTCCCACACGAATCCGGGCAAATGAGCATCTGCGGTATCGCGCACAGATTCGGGGACGTGCACCACAAGCG
This sequence comes from uncultured Myxococcales bacterium, assembly GCA_946415045.1. Lineage (GTDB taxonomy): Bacteria > Myxococcota_A > Bradymonadia > UBA4248 > UBA4248 > UBA4248. The sequence goes on along the minus strand of CAMKRB010000310.1, from coordinate 1,409 downwards.
TCCCGCTATCGAATGAAATGTGAAAAGGGGAAGTACTCATATATCAATCATGACCTCTGCGATATCGTCGCATCCCAGGCACAGCATGAGCAAACGCTCGAAACCGAGCGCATTTCCGCCGAGTTTTTGGAGTGCCGGCAGTGCCGCAAGCAAATCCTCGTCTATGGGCAGCGAATCCAGACCAAGGCGCATGCGTTCGTCGTTATCTTCAGCAAATCTGCGGCGCAATTCGGCGGCATCGTTGAGTTCGGAATAGCCGTTGCACAGCTCGATGCCACAAATATACAGTTCGAAGCGCTCGGCGACGTCACCGCCGGGCTCGTGGCGCACCTGAGCGAGTGAAGCCATGGAAGCGGGATAATCGATGAGATAGGTGGGTTCAGTCATACCAAGCCTGGGTTCGACAAAATCGACGAGCACGCAGTTCATGATATCGTTCCAGCTCCAATCGTCGCTGACGCGTGATCCGGCTTTTCGGGCGCACGAGACGAGATCATGGTGCGAGAGGCCGATCGGAGAAAATCCGGCATATTCCTCAAATGCCTGGGCCACGGTGAGCCGTCTGAAAGGTTTATCGGTGACGGGTACAGCGGCAGCATGTTCGCGTGCATTTGAAATCCACTGTTTGACGCCGAGGCTGCGGGAGACAGCGCGCACCAGTTCTTCGGTCTCGTCCATCATATCTCTGTAATCGGCATCAGGCTTGTACCATTCGACGAGCGTAAACTCGCGCCGATGCAGAGATCCGTGTGTTTCGTTGCGAAAAACGCGTGCGACTTCATAGATGGGAAGCCGGTGATGCGAGAGCAGGATTTTGTGCGCAAATTCCGGAGATGTCTGGAGATAGCAGGTCTGATTGCCGGCGTTCCAGATTGTTCGAAAGCTTTCGATGTAGGGATCGGTGGCCGTTGTGGCGCGCATGGCGCGCGTCTCGATTTCGAGGTATCCCCGGCGATTGAAGAAATCGCGCAGCCCGGCTGTCGCCTGCGCGCGAAGTCTGAGGTTTTGCAATGAAGGAATGACGGGAGTCATGATGATGTGGGCTTTTGACTGAATTTCAGTGTCACAAAAAAGCCCGGGCGTATTGGCGCAAGCCGATAGCCCGGGCAGCACGGCGTATGGGCCACAGGCCCATAGCCGGGCGAACAAAAGCAACGAGATTAAAGCAGGATGCGTTTCTTGCCGCCGCCGCCGCCGGATTTTTTGCCGCCGCCTTTCTTGCCGCCGCCGGAGGGTTTCTTTTTGGGAGCGGGTTTGGCAGCGGGTGCGGGCACATCGGGTTCGAGAACGATGGTTTCGTTGATGGCGTCAGGGAATGCGGCTTCGAGTTTGTAATCTTTGTAGCCGTCCAGGCGGATGGTCCATTTTTCGGAGCGGCTGCCGGCCTCATCGACGCGTTCGCGCTTATC
>CAMKRB010000309.1 GCA_946415045.1 uncultured Myxococcales bacterium | reverse complement strand
ATTGGAATCGCCATCCTATTGGCATGTGCGGTATTTGCAGGGGTAAGCTGCCAGGAGCCAGTGACTTATCAGCCAGATGTTCCCGTTGCAAATGCAGCCTCCTACACATTTGACTTCGTCATGCTGGCCGAATGGGGCGGACGAATCTATTCCGAACCCGCGGATTCAAGCGCATTCATCTATTCAAACGATGCCGGACAATTGTTTGCTGGCAAGCAAGAGAATACAAAAGCGTGTCACGATGTTGGAGATCAAGCATACAACATTACCGAGACCTCGGCCCCAAACAACGAAATCAGCATCACCATCGACGCTTTCGATTGCCCGAGCTACACATGTCAAAAACTTGACACAATGGATGACTTCTGGTGCCGCAGCAATACGCCATCCGCCGCTTTCAGACATGAGATATATAGATGCAAAGCAGAGAATGAAATCATTACCGATGATTGCCCCAAGCCCAATGAAACCGGATTCGATGCGATTATCGATTCCGGCATCATGCGTCTGGTGACGAATCAGAAATGTGTTCTGCCCCAAGAGCAAACATTTACCAGTTATAAACCTGGAGGTGCCGGACAATCCGGAGGCAAACTCGTTGCGTTTTCGTCGGAAATCACACCCTATGAACATTTATGTGATGAAGGCAAAGATTTCCGTACAACCCTGACATGCAATCAGGAAAAGATCTATCTGTGCAATTCAGAAACTGCGTTATATAACTGCAAACCATACGTCACCGGTGTCCATACAATCCAATACGTATGGGAGCACATCTTTACAAACGACAGGAATCAATTTTACGTAGCCAGCGGCGACAGCTATGGCGTTTCCCAGGCAGTATCACGTTCAACAGATGATGTCGCAACTGCAATTATGTTGAATTATCTTGGTGTGGATGCCGATACATTTGGCAATCACTCATTCAACGATAACATCAACTATATGCAGAATATCATCAATATCGCAAAATATGCCTATACAGCATCAAATCTTATCAATGTACCTCAGAATCTGAATGATGTTTCACCCTACATTATCCTCGAAGCCCAACCGGACAATCCCGCCGACAATCCGCTGCGCATCGGTCTGATAGGGATTATCGATAAAGACATCATCAGGGCAGTTTTTCCGGGGCGTTTTGGTTCGCTTGCCATTGATGATATTCCGTGTGCGCTTGTACAGACGCTGGAAGAAGCGCACAATCAGGGAGCGCGCGCATTCTTTATTACCGGGCATCTCTCGATTGGTGCCGAAAGTACCTATAAGACGCTTGTCACCCTGACAGCCCTCAAACAATATCCCGAATCTGAAGTATTGCCAAACACCAACAGAACACCATCGCCGGACAATCCCTACAGCGTTCAGAATTGGCTGGAATCGTGTCCATCCAAACTGCAGCTGCCAGAGAATACGGTTGACAAGGCCGCATACATCAAACAGCAGCGTCGCATCATCTTTAATGAAATTGCCGGTGTTTTTGCCGAAGCCGGCAACAATATTCTGTATCCGGTCACAACGGATTCAATAAAAATCATTACAGAGGGCGACAAATCAACTGCTAATAATTCCAAAAGCGAGAATTTCAGCGCTCCCCAATGTATATACAACAATGAAGGAACCATCGTTTGTGATACATTGCAGGATTATCTTTGGTACAAAAGTATAAAATCTGATTCTTTAAGTGCATTTGAACTCATCGACGCATTAAGCCTTGAATACAAAGACCTGTCATCATCCGATCTGGAGGAGAAGAATAGTCTTTCGCCGCTATGGTATTTCCAGATTGCCTCTAAAGGCACGGTAACGTCGAGGGCATCTTTTACCGCAACCAAATCATCGGACAATCCTGGCGAATACGATGTCTCACTTAGCCAGTATCAAATGATTCCGGTGCTCTCGCCTGCAGCAGACATCACCACTTCAGACAATGAGACCAAATCCCTTGCTGATATTTCACCACAGGACTGTATAAAACTGGCGCACAACCTGTACAATTACAGTCTGTATAACAAAGAAGCAGCCCCTTATACAGATGGATTATTTTCATGTCTTGGCACATTTGCATGCCAGACGCCCCAGCATTTTGGCGATCCCGAAGATACTGTATATACCAAAACACAGATCAGCGAAGATGAAACAATCTATTGTTTCGAAAACAATGGCAGCTATACGCTCAGATCAGATAAGAATAACAAGCTGATCAATACAAAATCTCCCGAAGCCAACAGCGCTGAGCAATGTCTGAACATGTTGGCAGATATCTCACATTCCGACGCTCCGGCGCTGAATATGCAGGTTCAATCTGCATTGCTGGCATGTCTGTATCATTCGGAAAACTCCGTGATTTGTTACAACAAGCGCATGGGAAACCAGAAATATACAGCGCAGAACTATCAGAATTTAATTTTGAAATATCTGGGCATCACCATTCCGGAATACGACAAAAAAGCGCACAGGAATTACAGCACATTCATCAGCAACCTGTGTACAGATTCGATCTACAACTACTACAACAATATCCCAATAACGACCGTGGCTGATGCGAAAGCGCCGTCAACAGACTCAGAATTCAATGTATCGGATGTTACACAACTCGCCTTTGATCTCGTCTTCATGAATTCCGGCACGCTCAGGGAATCTGCATCGCTGAGCTATATTACAAATGCGGATGTACATAACTGGGTGCCGTTTGGCAACAAAATCGATTCCATAAGCACAAGCATCGAAGACTTCATCACCCTGCTCGAAACCAATCTCTGGAATGCGAATGATGGTTCATTTCCTCTGATTTCGGGTGGCGTATTTGCTTATGTGGACACTCCTGAAAGCACCCATATTACAGAACTGTGGCAGGTCAATTACAAACAGGAACTCATTCGGCCGCTGTATATCAAAAACTGCAGCGATGCGCCCAAATCTCCGATAGCAGGCTACGCATGCGCTTCAGACGGAGATGTCATTCATATTTCAATAAAGGCAGATTCATCGAAATTACCCCTCTCTTCTGCCCTCGAAGAACATGATGAATTCATACTCTCCAGATGCAGAAAAGGCAACGATGCCGGATACTGCCTCGAACACGTGGGCATGAACAAGTATCTGAGAATTATTTCATCCGACTTTCTGTTTACGGGAGGCGACGGTTATACGCTGCCTCAATCGTATTCAAAAGAGCCTATCGTGAATCATTACATCGATGAAACCATCATTTCATATCTGACAGGAAATACTGCTGAAACCCCTGTTTCAGCCGCATCCGTTTCCTCCAGCCAGCAACCCATTGCCGAATGTGTCGATAACAACTTCACGAGCAGCAACAGTGACGATTCCGAAACTATATCCAGAGAATACCTCAGGATTTGGTGCACAAACAGACAATATCTTTTGGAAGGCCAGGGGAACCATCAAAAATACATAGAACGCAGCATCAATCCCAGAGCAAAAGTATCATTTTGCAGCGAATTCTTTTAGGGTAATCATTCAGTATTGAATCACCCCAGACCATGAAACGATTATTAAGCAACATAACCGCCGCACTCATCTTTGCGTGTGTTTGGCTGTCAGCCCCCAGGATTGCATCAGCTCAAATCGGTCCCGAACTTCGCCCGCCCGGACTTCCGCCGAATCACCCGATTAATGCCTACTCAATCCAGACACAAAAAGAGAACACCGTCGACTGGCGTCACCAGACAGGCTGGGAACTCAATGCGGGCGATGTCGTGTTTTCGGCTGCTAAAAAACGTCAGCTTATCAGTGAGGCGCCCTCGACCATCCACGTCATCACCGACCGTGAAATCGCTTCACACGGATGGCGAACCATTGCCGAAATTCTGCGCCATATTCCCGGCGTCCAGACTCAGACCACACAATCTCAGTTCCAGTCGGTCATGATTCGCGGACTGGTTGGAACTGAAAACAACAATTCCCGAATTCTGTGGCTGCAAAACGGCATTCCTATGAATGACGTCAGAGATTCGGGTATTTGGCTCGATGAAACCTATCCGGTCGAACTCATCAAACGTATAGAAGTTGTTCTTGGTCCCGGTTCTGCACTCTACGGATCAGGTGCATTCCAGGGCGTTATCAATATCTTTACAAAAGATCCCGATGATATTTCTCAATACGGCGAATACCGCATAGCCATCCAGAACAATCTCACATTCAAATCATCCGCAATCGCTGCCCATACGTTTGACAATGGACTTGGCATCCTTGGGCATGTTTCAGCCAACACCACCCAGGGGCCCGGTCTGATCGGCGACTACGTCTATACCAACTACCTGATGGATCAGGCAGGACAATCCATCAGCCAGGGAAATTCAGCCAACAATTTCAGATATGCCAGTGTCGACAGCAACTCTGACAAACACTGGTATTCAATCAATTTAAAGCTCAACTACAAATCGTTTAAATGGAACGCAGGATTTACGGACATCTACGCCGGTGCCGACGGTTCGGAAATCGTCCCCGGTGTCGCGTACATCCAGCCATCCTCGATTCTTTCGGATCAAACACAGGAACAAACCGGCATTGAATATCGCAATGCAAAAGCCGGCGACAACTATCGTTTTAACAGACGGGAATTCTATACCGATCTCATTTATGAAGATAGTATCGGCGACAATTTCTCGATTCTTGCCCTGTTATCATACCGGTTAAATCAGTACCGTCACGAACATTATTCAGGATATACAAACGACAGCGATCTTAGCGATATCGATTCATGCGTCTCGCAGGATGGATCGGTCACGTGTCATTCCGCTTATACC
>CAMKRB010000308.1 GCA_946415045.1 uncultured Myxococcales bacterium | reverse complement strand
GCGATTTTGTCGTTTGATATATCGTCGGATGGTCGGGTTGTCCTTATCGGAACGACATCAGGCATCGTGATGACGCGCGATGGTGGTGGTGAGTGGCTGACGATCGATTCGGGTATAGAGGGTGCGGTGTATTCTATTCACTATGTGGAGAGCGATCGATCGATTTGGGCGCTGACGACGAGTCGCTTGTATCGTTCGTTGGATCAGGGGCTGACATGGGATGAAGTCGAGACGCGGCTTTCGCAGAATGAGGTGATTCTCGAAGTGATTCCAGGTATTGGTGGTCGTTCATTGATGCTGACGACTGAGACGCTTTATCAGGGGGAGCAGAACGGCAGCCGTTATGTGTTCAGTGAATTGCCACACAAGCCGTTTGCGGAAGAAACGATTGAGCAGATATATACAAATGATCCGAGTCTGAGCCATTTTTTGGTTCGCACGCAGTACCATGTATTTGAGTATGTGAATGGCTGGGTAGGCCAGAACAAATCGCTGTTTACGAACGATCTTGGTGCGGTGGCGTTACTGAATGACGGCGTATCGATGGCAATCATGGCGACCTCTTCAGGGGTATGGTTTGCGCAGGATTCGAGTGCGTTGGAGAATTCAGCGGAGTACCAGGCGCTGCAGAAGAAGTGGGCAAAAGAGCCGTCGGATGCGGATGTGATCATGAAGTCGTTTGAGGCGCATTATATCGGTGACTGGCTGGACAGCAACTGGAGCTTGCGCTCAGGTCTTGCATGGCTTTTGCCGACCGTGACATTTGAGTATTTTCACGAGCAGTATCGTCAGGATATACGCAAAACGGTTGAAGACGAGATGAGCAGGGTTGTGACGAGTGATACCTGGACATCGCGTCGTCTCACGACGCAGTATTGGGAATTGAAGGCGAATTGGACGTTCCAGGTGGACACCATCATGCGCAACGACCTATCGGCATCTTTTCAGATTCAGCAGCTCAAGCGTGAGCGTCAGCGTCTTCAGCAGCAGGTGCAGAAGGAGCTGAACAAGCGGCATGCGCTTGAGCTGACGCTTGCGCTGGATTTTCCGAAGTTCCCTGAAAAGACAGCCAAGCAGGCGTCGAGGGTGTCGAAAAAGAAGCTCAAGGTGATATTGAGCCTTGAAGAAGTAGAATCAAATCTGAACTATCTGACAGGCGGTTATTATTTACCGGCACTATACGGCAGTTCAGATTCGTCCAATAAGTACGCGAATTATTGATCGAAATAGAGGACTTTGCAGGTAAATTGTCTGCAACTATCGAAGGAGAACACTTGGTATGAAACGTATTTGCTCGATTCTGTTTGCCAGTCTGGTTGCGCTGACCCCCGTGGTTGCAATGGCCCAGAACGATGTTCAGTCGATCATGGCGCATTTTAAGAATGAACCGACGATTGAGGCGACGCAGGAAGCTGCCGTGAACTATGCGGGGCTGAGTTCTGACAGACTGGAGGGTATGTATACACGTGCCGGCGCGTCGCGTGCGTTGCCCAAGAAGCTGTATTACGAGATGACGTATCGTGATCAGGATCGCAATCGTCCCCAGACTGTAACGGACTACAAAGATGGTCAGGTGGATGAGAAATTGTGGTCTGCCAAGAAGCGGACATCTTATAAGGAAGAGACGGATTATATGCAGCACAAAGTGCATGCAGAATGGGAACTGAGTGGACTGATTTTCAATTCGGATCAGCTTCGCGTGGTCTCCCAGATGAATTCGGCGACAAAGACGCGTGATTCGTTGCTGAAGAATGTGACGAAAGTGTATTATCAGCGTCGCAAGGCACAGATCGATATGCTGACGAATCCGCCATCGGATGTGGCATCAAAGCTGAATGCCGAACTGAAGATCCAGGAATTGACCGCGACGCTTGACTCAATGACGGGCGGCTGGTTCTCGGAGCAGATTCGGGCGAATAAGCACTAGTTGCCATGATAAGGAACCGGATCCTGTTTTTAGGAGTTTTGTGTGGATTTGCCTTGTGCGGGTGCAGCAAGCAAGAGACTGTACCCAGCACAGTGGCGGATGTAGAGGCCAATGCTTCGGAAGCAGCAGCAGCAGAGGATGTCGAACGAAAACTTCCGTCTCCTCCGGGAGCAGCCGGTCCGTTTATGATACGGCTGGAGAATCGTTTTCCGACACAGTTTTTTGGTTCCGCAGCGACGGAATCTCACATCGCGATTGCTTATCAGAGTGATGCCCGTGATATATCGCTTTGTCCCGAGACAGAGCTTCAGGTTTGTTTTCACGGTATTGTTGTGATGAGCGAGCGTGCCAACCCCAACCATCCTGTGAGCGTGAAGCTGTATGAATCGGACACGCAGTCCGGATCTCGAATGGATGGCGTGGTTGCCGCAGATAACCGGTTTGTATTTGCGTTGAACGAGGGCATCTACGTCGGTGATACGCCGAAGGCGAGCCTTGTGATTGTGGATTCGTCGGGACATATCGAGCGCGCGGTGGATATTGGTCAGCCACAGGCTCGGGTGATGCAGACGGCACTGACTGGGGCGGGGAAGAGTCAGGTTCTGATGTGCCGCAGTATCGAGCCCAATGATGGTCGTCTTCAGCTGTTTCCGAGGATCGTGTGTGAGTATTATGATGTGAAGAGTGCCAAACGCACGCCGGCGGCTACGATCCAGACGGATGAACCCGTTCGTGCGCTGGTTTTGTCGTCGAATGGCGAAAAGACGCTGATTGGCTGGGTTGAAGGTGGAAAACTGAAAGTGGCCATGATGGATGCAACGGATCAGGCGATCGATTTGGGTGCATCGACTGCAGTCCGTCCCTGGATTGCAGCAGGATTGAATGAGTTTGCAGTCGCCTGGCAGTCAGATGATGGCACGACACATATCGATCGGATTCCGTATACTGGAACGGAGCGGCGTTCGCTGGTTTTGAATGGCGTGGATTTCAGGACGCTTGGCGGACTCGTGGCGGTATCGGAGGGTTATTTGTCGACATTTACGCATCAGAATACGCATCAGGTGATTTTGGTGTCGACGGATTTTGGCAGTTGGGATTTGGTCGAAAATAGCAGCAAACCGCGATTGTTTGTGGACTATGCGAGTCTTGAGATCTCGGAGGCGCACACGGGAAAGATGGTGTGGCAGACGGCTGAGACACTGATTGCGCCAAAATAGAACCGAACGTGAGAAATTTGCCCTGACATCGAACCGGCATTAAAAAGGGGGAGGTTTTGTTGTTGCTGGGAGGTCGAATCGATGGGCAAATTGGGAAGCTGGCGGATGCCGTTGGTAGTCTTGGTATTTGTGAGTCTGGGTGTCGTGGGATTTCTGTTTTTCCAGTCGTGGGCAAGAGGGCAGCTGGCCGAGCCGGAGATACTGGATTTGAGTCTCGTGCGGGATATGCAGATGAAATCGCATCGTGCTTTTTTGCAGACGCAGGAAGATGAGCCGTATCACTATGACTTTTTCACGCTTCTTGAGCAGCCGGTACCGGTGCGCGCATTGCCGGAACTGAATATGGAACAGAATCCTGCGCTGATCGCCAAAAACAAGCACCTGGGCAACAAATTGACAGGCAAGTTTGCGGTGCAGGTGTCATCGTTCAAAAATGCCGCAGATGCTCAGACGCTGGTGCGTCAGTTGAACGTGCAGGGTTATCATGCGATAGTGGTGAACGAGACCGTGAAAGGCCAGGGTTGGTACAGGGTTCGGATCGATGGCGGCAGCAAGCGTGAGGCTGCAGAGACGTTGCAGGCGAATATCGAGAAGAAGACCGGGATGAAAGGTTTTGTCGTGACGCTATAAAGGGGACGCGGCGTATGGCGGGACGCCATAGCCGCGTCGGTCATGCGTACGACCGCAAGGTCGCAGCATGACGCGCAGAGCGCATTGCGGCAGCAAAAGCGGCGCGCACAAAAAAAAAAGAGCAATGAAAAACCCCGTCAGAGTGCTGGCGGGGTTTTGCAATTTTGAGAGCCAATCGAATGAGTGTCCGTCGTTAGAAGAAGAGCGCGAGGTCGCAGTTGAGTGCCGGGGAATGGAGTTTTGAGATGGCGCGGGCTTCGATTTGACGGATGCGTTCGCGGGTGAGGCTGAATTCTTTTCCGACTTCTTCGAGCGTGTAAGTGGACTGTTCACCGATGCCGAAGCGCAGTCGGAGGATGCGTTCTTCACGCGGCGTGAGCGTGGCGAGGAGCCGTGAGATTTCGGAGTTAAGGGCGTCGACAGAGAGTTCGTCGATTTGATTTTTGGTCGATGTATCTTCGATGAAATCGGCCAGAGAGCAGTCTTCGTCGTCGCCGATGGGGGCGTCGAGTGAGATGGAAGTGCGTGCGATGTCGAGCATTTTTTCGACATATTGCCGGGTCATTTCGAGGCGTTCGGCGATTTCGGTGGTGGTGGGCGTGCGGCCGAGTTCCTGTTCGAGCTGGTGAGAGGCGCGTGTGATGTGGTTGATGATTTCGATGAGGTGAATGGGAACGCGGACGGTGCGGGACTGATCGGCATAGGCGCGTGTGACGCTCTGTTTGATCCACCAGGTTGCATAGGTCGAGAATTTATGACCGCGTTTGTAGTCGAATTTTTCGACGGCACGCATGAGACCGATGTTGCCTTCCTGGATGAGATCGAGGAGCTGCATGTTGCGGTGTGCGTAGCGTCTGGCAACGATGACGACAAGCCTGAGATTGGCTGTGATCATGATGGAGCGGGCTCTTTCGTAGCGGATTCTGGAAGCGTCGATGATATCGATTTGTTTTTCGAAGCGGCTGATGTCTGCATCAGAGCCGATGTCGTTTTTGAGTGCTTCGCGG
>CAMKRB010000307.1 GCA_946415045.1 uncultured Myxococcales bacterium | reverse complement strand
TATCATAATCTTGAAAAGATTGGACATGGTGCGCAGGCGACCATGCTTAAGGCATTGGATAAAGCTGATCATCCGGTCGCCATTAAACTCTTCGAATATCAAAAGGCAAGCGAATGGAAAGAGTTCGAATTGTTCGAACGCGAAATCAGTGTTTTGAAAGATTTGGATATTCATGGAGTTCCTAAATATATAGAAACAATTAAAGCGGATAACTGTATTTATTTGGTTGAGGAATACATCGACGCATTGTCGCTCGAGAAACAGCTCAACAAAGGACGTATATTCAGTGTTGACGAGTGTGTGGTCATCCTTAAAAATATAGCAAAAATATTGCAGTTGCTTGGTAACCGCATACCTCCGATTGTTCACCGCGATATCAAACCAGCCAATATATTAGCAGATGAACAGCTCAATGTATATCTGGTTGATTTTGGTGTTGTTGCGAATACCGTACAAACCATTTCGATGACGTTTGCAGGCACTGCCGGATATGTTGCACCTGAACAGCTTTATGGAAAAACGACACCGGCATCGGATATCTTTAGTCTGGGCGCGACTATGCTGCATCTGGTCACTCGAGTCGCACCGTGCGATATGAAGTTAAAAGGCTTTTTGCCGGATTTCGATAAATATATACCCTCCAGCGTGCCCGGATGGTTTTCGGATCTTATCATAAAGATGATGTCTCCCGATCCCGAAAGCCGGCCGCAAAATGGCGATGCGCTTGTTAAGCTGATAGAAGCCGGACAAGCTAGATATTTAAAAGAATCTGAAGTAAAAACGCGTTCGCATGCAGAACCGGCAGATACACATAATCTGATGGTCTCAGCAGATGCAGCAAAAGAACAATCGGTTGAAAAACAAGCAGATGAGCAGAAAGATCCAACTCCAGCAAAGATAGATAGTCCGACGTCGTTTGTGGTTGTTTATGTGGTTGTCCTTTGCGTTATGATAAGCGGAGTTGTCATTTTTCAGTCTCTTTCAGAAAATAATAGTCGCCGGGAGGACAGTATTCCTGATTTTAGTTCTGAAGATGGTTCTGAAGACAGTTCTATGAATTATAAATTTTATGATTTTGCTCCAGAATATGAATTTATGAGCGGGGTCGCCGATTATAATAAAAGGAACTATACCAGCGCATTGGAACATTTTAGAATCGCTGCCATAAATGGACATAAAGGAGCGCAATATAAACTTGGTCAAATGTATGCTGAGGGCGATGGCGTAGAAAAGAACTATGATGATGCTTTGTATTGGTATAAAAAGGCCGCTGAACGAGGAGATCTTGACGCGCAATACGCACTTGGAAACATGTATGCAAAGGGTGAGGGGGTCAAAAAGGATTTAGCGGCAGCTGCCAGGTGGTTTACAAGTGCTGCCAATCAGGGAAATGCCGATGCGCAATACACACTTGGAGTGATGTATTTAAACGGTGATGGCGTGACTCGTGATGAGGCGTATGCGCTGGATTGGATTAAAAAGGCTGCAGAATCGGGTCATGTGGATGCAAATTTGCTGCTGCAGTCCTGGCAGTTTCCGAAAGAAGAGGGTTCTGCTGAAAATTAGCATGATGATGCGCAGCCGTATTGCCGCGCAGCGGCAATAGGATGCGCAGCGAGCCGTAGCGGCGCGCGTTCCGCACGGCGCAAGGCGAGCAATGATAAAAATGTTCACCTTGATCTTTTTTTCATATTTTGGCAGTTTGCGGGCGCTTTGGGGTAATGAGTTCCAGAGCGGAATTTTATCGAGGAAACATGCAGAACAGACCGCAAACCATTGGCCTTTACGGGGTCAGGACAAATAATTTAAAGAATATTTCTTGCGAGATACCGATGCGGGCGCTGACGGTGCTGACGGGCGTGAGCGGATCGGGGAAATCGAGTCTGGCGTTTGATACGCTGTTTGCCGAGGGGCAGCGGCGTTTTTTGGAGTCGATGTCGACGTATGTGCGGATGTTTTTGGACGAAATGCCGAAACCGCCGGTCGACAAGGTGACGAATTGTCTGCCGGCGGTTGCGCTGCGGCAGCAAAGCAGCCTGAATCATCCGCGATCGACGGTGGCGACGGTGACGGAATTGCTCGTACATGCGGCGCAGATTTTTGCGAACGCGGGGAAAGTGACGTGTTTGCGATGCGGCGGCGAGGTGCGGCGCGATACGGACGGCGAAATTGTGAAACAGCTGGCTTCGTTTGGGCATCGGCTGCGGATGGTGCTGTATGCGACGATTGCGCTGTCGGAGGGCGAAACGGCTGCACAGCGGCTGTCTGCGCTGGCGACCGGCGGTTATCAGCGGCTGTGGATGGATGGCAAAGTCGTCGAGCTGTCGGCATGCGATCCCGAGCAATTGCTGGATATGCGCAGCTTTAACGTTTTGATCGACCGGCTCACCTTTGATCCGTCGCGAGGTCCGGATGGGCGTTTGAGCGAGGCGCTGGAGGGCGGATTTGACCTCGGCGAAGGGCAGTTGTATGTCGATGTGCTCGAAAGTGAAGTCGTGACGCTGAAATTTGACCGGCGCTTTACGTGTCATCAATGTGGCGAGGTGTACCGGCCGCTGCGTCCCGAAGTGTTTGATCCGAATTCGACGCTGGGTGCGTGTCCGACGTGTACGGGATTTGGTTCGGTGAGCGGCATCGACTGGAATCGCGTGATAAATCCTTCACTTTCGCTGATTGGGGATGCCGTGATTCCATTCCGATCGCCCTCGACGCGTGCCCGAAAAGCGCAATTGCTCGGGTTTTGTACGCGTCAGAAGATTCCGACGGATGTGCCGTTTTCGAGCCTGAGTGCAGCACAGCAAAAAATGGTGATGTTCGGAAAACCGCCATATCAGGGTGTGATGGGGTATTTCGACATGCTGCAGTCGAAGAGCAATAAGTTTACGAGCCGCATACAGCTGGCGCGGTTTCGGGGGTATTCGCCCTGCGGGGCTTGCGGCGGATCGGGGCTTTCGGATTTGGCGCGCAGTGTGACGCTGATGGGGCGCGATTTTTCGGCGATTCTGAATATGACGGTTCAGGAGGCGCTGGCTTTTTTCGAGTCTTTGCCGACCGAACTGATTGCGGCAAGCGGTAGTGAGATTCCGCTGGAGGCAGTATTGCTGCGGCTTCGGACGCTGAATGGCGTTGGGCTTGGGTATCTCACGCTGAATCGCAAGAGCAAGACGCTGTCGGGGGGCGAATGCCAGCGGCTGTATTTGTCGTGCGGATTGGGGCGGGGGCTCACCGATACGCTGTATGTGCTCGATGAGCCAACGGCGGGACTGCATCCGGTGGACAGTGCGCGGCTGAACGGCGTGATGCGCGATTTGCAGAAAATCGGAAATACGCTGGTCGTGGTCGAACACGATGTCGATGTGATTACACAGGCCGATCACGTGATTGAGCTGGGGCCGGGCGGCGGCGAAGGCGGTGGACAGATCATTTATGAAGGCGATGTCGCCGGATTGCGCGGCAGCAAAACGCCGACCGGCGAAATGCTGCGTTCCGAAAGTCGCACGCGCCTGAATGATCGCGGAATTACTACGGGAAAATGCATTCATATCGAACATGCGTCGATCCATAATCTCAAGGATTTATCGGTCGATATTCCGCTCGGTCAGATCGTTGCGATTGCCGGTGTGAGCGGATCGGGCAAATCGACGCTGATACACGAAGTGCTGTATCAGAACTGGCTGATGAATCATTCGGAAAGTGGCGCAGAAACTGAAGATGCCGATAACAGCTCACCCGATGACGATGCAGAAGTCGATACCACAGCTAAGATCAGCGGCTTTGAGCATTTTGACGACGTGATCATGATGGAGCAGGGGGCGCTGGGGCGTTCGATGCGCGCCTGTGTTGCGACGATGACCAAGGCGTTTACGGGGATTCGCCAGCTGATGGCGCGCCAGCCCGAAGCCGTCGAAAATGGCCTGAATGCTGGCAGTTTTTCGTTCAATTCGGAACTGGGACGATGCCGTGAATGCGAAGGACTTGGCGTCAAAACCATCGAAATGATGTTCATGAACGATTTGACGATTCCATGCACTGCGTGCGGCGGCAAACGGTATAAGCCCGAGGTGCTTGCGATTCGCTACAAAGGCATGAATATCGCAGAAATACTCGATATGACGGTGAGCCATGCGCTGAAGTTTTTCGAGGATTATCGCAGTATTGCCGAGCCGTTGAAAACGCTGAATGATGTGGGGTTGGGGTATATTCGTCTGGGGCAGTCGACGTCGACGCTGTCTGGCGGAGAGTTCCAGCGTCTGCGGCTTTCGTCGTATCTGGAACGCGGAACCGAAGATACGGCGCGGACTTTGTTCATTTTTGACGAGCCAACGGTCGGATTGCACATGCAGGACGTGTCGTGTCTGATCACGGCGCTGCAGCGCCTGGTGGCGCGATCTGCAAGCGTGATCGTGATCGAGCATAATCTCGACTTGATTGCGCAGGCGCATCATGTGATAGAGCTTGGGCCTGAAGGTGGGCCGGGCGGCGGTCATATTTTGTTTGCCGGAACGCCAAAGGCTTTGGCAAAACGCGATACGCCGACGGGAAGGGCTTTGACAAAAATGCAGGAAATTTAAACATTTTCTGCAAGGCGCGCAGCCGCAAAAAAAAATGTGCTTACGGCCGCAGGCCGTCCAAATGATAAGGCTCAGATCCCTCCCGCCGACACGACGTCGGCGGAGCGACGGTACAACGCCATGGATGGCGTTTTAGCGTCGCAATGCAAATTACATAGAACTAAAGCTGGGGGGACCGGGGGCTCTCCCCCGGCCGCAAGGGGGCCCGAGATGAGCACCGTCCGGTGAACG
>CAMKRB010000306.1 GCA_946415045.1 uncultured Myxococcales bacterium | reverse complement strand
TCTCCTTTAAAATGCTCTCGGCCCGACACACAAAATCGGGCAATAAAAATGTGCACTTTTAACGCACATCCGCCCCATCTTTCAAGTACTACCGCATCTAAGATGCCGTTTAATTTTTTTTGTGTGTTTCTGCCGCTATCGGCCTGCGGCCGATACGCGTCAGCGGCGGCCTATCGCTGCGCAATACGGCCGCCGTGCGATGAAAAAGATATTACAGCGCTTTGACGAGAAAGATCTCGTCATAACATTTTCTCATTTCGAACGAACAAACAATCCGTCTCTCAGTGTCTGATATACAGCTTCATCCCCACGACGGTCGTTATCACCGGAAAAAGATCCGATATATCAAATACAGGGTTCACGCTTACACTTTATATAATTATTTGCACTGATTTCATAATATCCCAGCCTCGGATAAAGCAGCGATCCGGCATTTCTGCATAATATAAATACCGGATATTTCCATCTACCAGTACTTTTTACTTCAGATTATAGCCACTTTCTGTAGGTATAATTTCTATTATTTTATATCCTATTTATATATATTTCAGTTCTGTTACTATGAAATTGGCGAGCCGTATGGGCGTATGCCCATAGGCGAGCGCAGAGGCCGTATGCGCAGCATAGGCCGAAGTGCATGGCGTATTTGTGGCGGCAGAGACGTGATACGTCTCTGATCGCCGCAAATAGCAATGCATTCATATTATTACGGATCTTCGGTATAATCAGGATTACCTGTGGCATAGCCATCATCAGTGGATACAACCGGCTTTTTGCATAACTCAGGACCTGATGTAACCTTTGAACTCTTGAAGCATTGACTGCGAGACCAGCAGCATCCATTGGCATTGCGCCCCGTATCCTGACAGTGACACGCGATGCCATCGCCCTTTGTCATACTGCAATTGGGATCTTCGGGATCCGTGCAATTTGCAGGCGGATATTCGGCAAGTTCACCATGACTGCATTGGATGATATAACCTTCCCCATGATATCTCTTATTGATGCAGATTTGGAGGGAATTGTGACATTGACCATAATATGAACCGTCGGCCTTGCACGACACATGTCTGGTTCCGTTGGTCAGGTCGAGTGGGAAATTATGAACCCTGTCTTCCGGCTTGGAAACAGCGGAATGGTCAGTAAAATCATAACCGAAAACCTGTTTCATGGCACGATCGTCATTGAACTTTTGGGCTAGTTCAAAGTCGCGGAACGGCGGATAATCCTTGTCTTCTGCGGCTCTTATAGCATTACATCTCGCTTCATCATAACATGGGTTAGGATTTGGGGGCGCGCCTATCATCGGCGCGCCCCAGCACGGATCGCATTTGTCGCACTGACTTCTGTCGCATTCGTATTCCATTTTTTGTGGATCGGTACCTTCGCGGCAATTAACGGGGCATGCGTAGCCAGGATCAAATGGATCAAGCGGATTTCGCAGCCGTTCCCATCTTCCTTCTATACAACGATACATAATGGCGTTGTTATCGTTGTCTTCTGTACATTTGAGTTTACCATTAATACATTCGCCGCACGAAGGAATATCAGCACGACATGAGACATCATTGCACATCGCGATGGGTTTGCCAGGGACGCCTTCCTGGCATTCCTGAACAACACCAATTTCCTCGCCCTTATCGTTCAATTGATTGATGCACTGGTTTGTATAGTTTTTACAGCTACCGCATTTATTATTATGGCACGACAACGGATTGCCGGATGTATCCGAGCATTCTGAGATTTCGTATGTCGAACCGTTGCATGCGATTAACTGGCCATTTAATTCATCATTATTATAACATTCAGAGCCATTGCCAGTGCAGGGATCGCCATTCTGAATACCCTGATCGGCGCAGTTCTTTGTATTGAAATTGCATATCACACCGCGACCGCATCCCACGCTGTTGCAAACGCAAATGCCGCCTGCGGGCGCGCCGCCGGATGCCTGGCAGGCCTTCTCAAACTCGCTGCCGGTAGGATCGATACATTGCGCGGAAGATACAGGACACATGCCGGTTTCGGTGCTGCATATCACGCCGGCTTCGCAGTCATTTCCGGCGCATGTACAGACGTTGCCTGTTGCCTCACCGCCGGAATAGCTGCATAATTGCGAGAAATCAGGTTTGGGCTGTTTGGGGCATTTGTTATCGACGCAAAGCTGCCATGCGGCGCACGGTTCGCCACTGCAAGTACAAACGCTGCCATTTGGCGTACCGCCGCTTTCTGTGCATGCTGTCTTGAATTGGTCTGGATCGACATGAATCGGGCAATCTTTGGTTTCGGAATTGCACAAGTCGCCTGCATCGCATGCAATCCCATGACAAATACAGGATCCATCTTTAAATTCGCCGCCGGAATTCACGCACAGCGTGCCATAAGCTTTGGGATCTTCAACTTTTGGAGGACTGACAGTCGATTCTTCATCATCGCATGCAGTCATGCCAAGCACAGCCAGAAGAACGGTAAAAAACACCCATTTTCTCATAAATACATCTCCAAAATCGGTAGTGATGCACATCAACCTGTTGTTCTGCCTGCATTTCCCCCATCCCCGGCAAACGAACATGGTCGTTTTCAGAACCAGTCTGCGACGCGTATCCCGGAGGGATAGCGGCGCACACCGCGACGCGTATCCCGGAGGGATAGCGGCGCAAAATCAAGCAAAGACGTTCCATGGAACGTCTCACTTCTTACATGCACACTAAAGGGATTGTACCCAAAAATCAAGTAAAGACGTTCTATGGCTGTCTGTATCCGGGACGTTACATGGAACGTCTCTCCGCGCCGCGTATCCCACAGGGATAGCGGCGCCACACAAATTTAAATCTGATTCTCGAGCCACCAGAGCTGTGCATCGATTGTATCAGCAACGGCTGCGGGACGATTGCTCTGTGACGGCTCAGTGAATGGATTGCCGATTTCCTTGTGTTTCCAGGGAACCCACGTCTGTTTATACCAGCCCCAGTCGATATCTGTGCCGGTATTGGGCGGCGTTGAACCATTGTATGCTGAAAATGCCCGAACACCAAGGATGGGAACGACTTCCTGGCCGCCCGTGACATGATAGATATGCAAATTTTGATGATTCGGGAACTGCGCGTTCATATCCACAGACCAGCCGCCATATAACGTGCCTGAAGGTCTGACTGGATCATTGATTTTGGGTGATTTCACTCCGAACTCTTCACCTTTTATACAAACACCATCGTATGAAGAAACATAGATATTGATATTATCGTATGCGTGATCCTTTCGAAGTTCCTGAGCCATCAGCATGACAAGACATCCGCCGCGGGAGCTGCCGGCGAGCACGATATTTTCGGTGTCAGATGTAATCTTGGTTTTAATCCAGTTTACAAAACCTGCAACCAGTCGTTCGCGCTTGGATTTGGAAAGTGTATAATCGAAATTGTTATCCGTTCCAACCGCAACCCAGGCACTCGGGAACCAGTTCTGGTCCAAAAGTTTCAGCAGCATCGATTCACCGCTCAGCGACAAACCGGAGCACTGCGCATCGCCGCAGTTATCATCCCAGTCGGCGGGCTGGCCGGTCACACCATTCTCGTGGCCGCTGCTCGATATCTTCTGACCTGCAGTCATAAAGATCACGTTCCGATGGACATTCGGGGAAGCGACCTGCGCAATCCGCACATTGTAAAGGACGCTGGTATCAGCACCAGATACATTGAACGCACTGAACTCCGGCACAATCTCCTTCTTGCCCCAGAAATTGACTTTTTTTGCCACTCGCTTGGCTACAAGCCCGTTCATGTCGGCCGCTGCCTCATACTCGGGCTGACCAGGGAGAATTGCGGCTTTGTTCACTGCCAAATCACCGGCATCCTCTTCCATTGCGTCGAAATCTGCGCACGACGTAACGGAAAACAAAGACATGCATGCCAAAACAGGAATAAGTGAAAATCTCATGACGTCCTCCTTACAACCAAAATCATTGTGAACGAACGACTCATCAATTTCTGCTTACAGCGTCCTTGCGATCTGCAGCCATCTATGTCTCTTTGATACTAACATGGTTTCATGCATCGAAAAAGATTTTTTCAACCAAATGGTTACAAAAAATATCAAACGACAACATCGATGTATTTTGGTGATTTGTAATAAAACCTTCTTGGTGAATGGTACAAAATTCAGTTTCACACATACAAACAACCACACAGCAACTAAAAAAAAACCTGTTTAACGATCGTGGATATGAAAATGCAGAGTTGTTTGCTTCACTGTTTTTAGCTTATAGCTTATAGCTTATGGTGCTCATTAGCCAACCACAAACTATAAGCCACAAGCTATAAGCCACAACATCCAGACATCGGGTGTGAAAGCGATATCCACACTGGTTAAACATAGCCTAAAAAAAGTTATAAATCCATTGACTTAAACATCTGCAATCGGTAGCATCAATACTCACAAATTTTTCCATACAATGACAAATGATCATTTGGAAGAGTTGTTGGATTTGTATAATGGAGTGCAGAATATGAAAATTCGTTTTATTGAGCCGGGCAATCGGCCTTATCGAAAGAGCCTGTTGAACCATTTTGTATATGACCATTATATTCGAACGCCGTCCCAGGGCATCATCACGCTTGCTACCATTCTGCACAAAAAATATGCCGAAGACCACCGGATGGCGCGCCACCGCAACCAGGGGAACAGACAGTTCTCCTGATGATTCCCAACCTTTGCCGGCCAAATAGTCCGCACAAAATTAAGGAATAGTTGTACAATTGCTTTTGAGTGTGTGAGGGGGCAAGCCCCCTGCGCCGCTATTTGCAAGCAAATACGCGGCTAC
>CAMKRB010000305.1 GCA_946415045.1 uncultured Myxococcales bacterium | reverse complement strand
ACGAGGCTAAATCATGATGGGCTCGGGCGTATCGGCGGCAACGCCGATAGCCCGAGCAGCCGTGCGTATGGGCGTCAGCCCATAGCGCGGCAACACATACAAAAAAGCGCGTAAGCTATGCAGCGTTTTCAGCTGTTTTGGGCAGCGACGTCGTTTGAACGTCTTTTGGTTTGGGCAGCGACGTCGTTTGAACGTCTTTTGCAACCGATGATTGTGGCGTTTCGGCAGTTTTAGGCGCGGCATCGGTGACGGGGGCATCAGAATCAGGCGCGGCAACGGTTTCGGAGGCGTCGGTGAGCGCTTTGGCGTCCTTTTTAAAGCGCGGCAGGCGCATTTTGTGGCCGACGCAGACGATTTCGGCCGGCAGCAGGATGATCGACACGATGAGGGCGGCGAAAATCGTCGTCACAGTGAGGGCACCGACGCGGCGGACGGGATCGAACGTCGATCCGAGCAGCACGGCAAGACCGGCACAGAGCAGAACGTTGGACTGCATGATGGCACGGCCGGAGCTTTTCATGGCGATGCGCAGAGCATCGGAAACCGAACGATCACCGCGATATTCCTGACGAAAACGCTGGATAATGTGAATCGAGTTGTCGACAGCAAGGCCGATGCTGATGGTGAAAACGAGCACCGTGGTGGTGTTCATGTTAAAGCCGTAGAGCGGCAGAATGGCCAGGGTCATGCTGATGGGGAGCAGGTTGGGCAGAATGGCGACCGCGCCCGACCAGAACGATCTAAAGCTGATGAACAGCAGCGCAAAGATGATGACGAATGCGGTGAGCAGCGACGTGAACAGGTCAGTCATGAAGTGATCGAGGCCGAGCGTCGAGTTGTAACCGATGCCGGTGAGACGGTACTGAATGGGGGAATTGTCGAATGCGCGGGCTGCGATGGTGCGGACATCGGCGATGATGGTTTTGGCATGTTCATAACCATTGTCGGGGATGCGCAGCATGATGTGGACGTTGTTGCCTTTTTCGGTGATGACGCTGTTGAAGCGATCGGGCTGGAGGCGGCGGATGCCGAGGAGTGCGCCGCTGTAGCGACGCTGATCGGGCGTTTCAGCCTGCCAGTCGACGCCGGCTTCGGCGGCCATGTTGCACAGAGAAATCGCCGAAATGATATCGTCATGTTTGAGCAGCTCGTTCTGAAGTGCACAAACGCGCTGCATGTTATCGACTTCGCGGAAGAAGTTCTCGTCTTCGGCCCAGATATCGAGCTCAACGGGCAGCATGCCGCCGAGTTCCTTTTCGATGAGCACGTTGGTCTGCGCGATTGGATGCGAATCTTCGAAAACGTCGTTGACCTTGCTGTTGAACCGAATCTGTGATGCGACACCCAGGCAGATGCACAATGCTGCAATCGACAGGCCAATAACGAGGCGATGGTGGTTGATGGAGAAATTGGCCAGGCAACCGACGAACCGTTCGATGCGGCCGTCGCGGGCCTCATCGGCCGATTGGGATTTTTTGGCTTCCAGCTTGAAAAGCGATGCGACCTGCGGCATGAGGAAGATAATCGCGACGTAGATTAGCATGACGGCCAAAGCCGTGATACCGCCGAATCCATTGAGGATTTTGGTTTTGGCGATGAGCAGGGATCCGAAACCAATGCTGGTGGTAAGCGTTGTGAGGAAAGTCGCGAGAGAGACGCGATAGACGCCATCGCCAATGGCGACCATTTTGTCTTTGCCCTTGCGGCGTTCGTCGAGCATCCGCATGAGCACATAGATGCCGTTGGTCACGCCGATGACGAGAATCAGCAGCGGCAGTGTATTGTTTATCATCGTGACCGGCATATCGGCGAGCACCATGATGGCAATCGCCCATACAATGACGCAGGCGATGCACAAGAGCGGCATCACGGCCTGCCAAAGTGACCGGAATACAAAGCAGAGTGCGATGATGTACAGAACGCCGACGACTGGCCAAAGGATGAACTGCTCGCGTTTCATCGTATAGACGGTCATGGCGCGGATATAAGGGAGACCTCCATAAGCGATATCGTAGGCACTGTGGTTTTGTTCAGATTGCCAGGATTTGACCGTCTGATCGAGTTTTTCGTAAACCGGATAGAAATCGGCGGGTTCGGCGACTTCCTGAGACACGGTGACGATGATCATGGCATGGCGGCCATTTTCAGATATCAGGTTGCCTTGCAGCAGATCGGAGGATGCGACTCGCTGTTCGAGTGCAGCCGCAGCTTCGGCGGGGATTTCGCCTTCGGGCACCATGGGATCGAGTTTACCGGTGAGCAATGCGCCAGCCCCAGCCTTGCTGTTGTCGGGCACTTCGGTGAGGCTGTAGACGGATTCGACGTAATCGACATCGCGCAGGATGGCGGTCAAATCGCGCAAATCTCCAAGCGCCTGCGGTGTATAAAGCGGCTTTTCGTCGGAGAAAACGACCAGAAACTGATTCGGGTTCGTCGCAAATTTCTCGTTAAATGCATGCTGATAGTCGATTTCTTCCTGACTGAATTCGAGCATGGCTTCGGGACTGAAATCGAACCGCAGCTTATAAACCTGCGTCGCAGCCAAAGCCGTGACGAGCAGAAAGAAACCGAGCACCACCCAGCGGTGCGCAAGGTTGAACTGAATCAGTGATTTGAACGTCTTCATTTTGATAAACACGAAGCAGTTGGAAAAAGGCCGGGCCTTTCCGAAAACACAATAAACCGCATGTTTAACGCATTTTGACGTGGATTATTCACCCTGACTGAAAGCAATAATGAACGACGTACCGTGTGGCGAAACCGGTTGCCATGTAATCAAAGCCTTGTGTTCATCGACGATTTTTTTAACGATGGCCAGTCCGAGTCCGGTGCCGCCTTTTTTTCCGCTGGTCACGAACGGATTGAACAAGGTTTCGGCGATGGCCTGAGGAATGCCGGGGCCGTCGTCGGTCACAGCCAGATAAGCCTTATCCGCGATTTGATAGGTCGAAACCGTAATCGTACCGTTGCTGTCGATCGCCTCCATGGCATTGCGCACCAGATTCACGATGAGGCGCTGGATTTTAGCATCATCACAATACACCGTCCCCTTCAATCTGGTATCGATGACGATCGCAATGTTACGGCGCGCGGCCTCGGATTTGAGCAATTCAACAGAGGGCGGAATGATTTCATTCAAATCGATCTGTTTGAGAATGATAGCTGATTCGCCGCGTGCGAACTGAAGGATTTCGGTGCTCATATTCTTGAGCGTTTCGATCTGCCGGTCGACGACCTCGGCGTAGGATGCGCGTTTTGCCTGGTCGTTCTGAATGGACATGAGCTCGACGTAGCCCGAGATATTGGCAAGCGGGGTTTTCATATCGTGCAGCAGCGACGAGATCATCTGACCGATTGCGGAGAGCCTCTGTTTTTTTTCATTGGCCTCGCGGTCGAATTGTGCCGCAAGTGGCGGTGCGATATGTAATGCGAGCAATGAAGCGAGTTTGGCGTCGGACGGGGAAAACGGGTTAGGCAATATCTTTTGTGATCCGATGATGAGCGCACCAAAACCGGAATCTTCGTGATACAGAGGTGCGATCAGCAACGCATTTAAAGCGACGCCAAAGCTGCGTTCGGTCTGTTCGGGAAGTGTTTCGATTTCGCGCAGCGACAGGCTCACGCAATCGTGTTTTTTAATCACGGCGCTCAAAAATGCCGGAACTTTGGGCATCAGACGCGGAATGAATTCAGGGGGGCTTTTTGCCGAGGTCTGTTTGGCGGCATAAAGCCTGTGTTCCGAAGATACATGCATATAGATGGCAGCGAATTTTACCCTGAATGCCTGCACGGATCTCGACAACATGCTCTCGGCCAGTTTCTTGAGGTTTGGTGCAACAGCGGCCTCACGCTCAAGCATATACAGCATATCCAGTTCATCGGTGCGCTGCTGCAGTTTCTCGTGCGCATCTGAAAGCTCACTGTTTTTGTGCAGCATCGACATATAAAAACGGTGCTGCGAAAGCGACACACCAATCTGCGAACAGATGGAGGCGAGCATTTCTTCGTCGTTCAGGGTGAAATAACCATTTGATTTGTTGACGACCTCAACGACGCCAAGAAGCTCTTTCTGGATATTAAATACGGGCATACACAGGCAGGACATCATCTTCACGCTGCGATCCTGGTCGAGCGACGGGTCATAAATCCTGCACTTGCTCACATCTTTGATATTGAGTGTTTGTCGCTGGCGAGCGACAGTTCCGGCGATTCCCTGACCAAAATTGAGGCGGATCGCACCCGCACGTTCAGCGATCACCGAATTCAGGGTCGGAGGATTGTCACCGTCGTTTTCTACCAGGAACAGCGTGGTTTTCTCAGCGCGCATCAGCTGTGTGGTTTTGCTGCAAATCATGCGCAGAACGGCTTCGATACTCGCGTCAGAACCGACCATGAGTGCAATCTGCTGAAATGCTTCGAGCTGTTCAACGGTTCTGGCCAAACGCTCGCTGTTTTCCTGCAGTTCTCGCGTCACGGCATAGGTGAATTCGTCGGAATCGAGTGTATTGGTATGGAATTCGGCATCTGACATTTCGCTGTCCTCCCCCGACCACAGGGTTCATGGATAGCATACAGCAAAGTCAGTATGAGCTCATTATTTTTTTTCGCGGCTGCGCGAGGCAGGTGGCGCAACCACCAGCGCACTGAAGGCGCGGCTTATGGCTTATGGCTTACGGATATCAAAAACAAAAAAACCGTAATCTCTTTGTTTTTTGTTTTGCGCGATCGATTTCAAGGAGGCAAGGCGAAGCCGGAAGGGAGCGCACTCGCGTACGTGACCGACGGCGACAACGCAGCCGACGCAATGACGGACATCAAAAACAAA
>CAMKRB010000304.1 GCA_946415045.1 uncultured Myxococcales bacterium | reverse complement strand
TTCGATGTTTGCAGTCTGAAGTTTCAAAAGTGCGATGCTACTGGTTATTTCGGCAAAGATGTGTCGTACATGTTTGCGAATGCCAGTAATTTAAAACGCGATTTGGCCGGGTGCGATGAAATGATTTGTAAGCATGATACAGCCGTTGGTATGTTCTACAACACGCCAATTGTCAGAAGTAACTATAAATCCTATGAGTTCCTGGATTTGGATAAAGAAGAGGCTTTCGCTTCTTCAAAGTATGACTGCTGGATCCTCAATCGAATATATTATTATGATGGTATGCTGGCATATACATCTTTTTGTAATTCGACTTGTGGAAAAGAAAACAATATCAGTAATCTGAAGTCTTATTTTGAGTCGGAAAATTGTACAACCTCATCATACGAAAGTAAGATAGATGCTCTATGCAAATGCATCCAAATACCGGAGTGAACCATAGTGTCACGGGGGGATGGGCAGGACTGTCGAGTCCTAAGGGGCATGCTCCACTATGTAAAAACGAGGCAATAAATTGAATATATATCACAAACGTTTGTGTTTTGGTCTGCTGGGTTCTGTTCTGTTGGTGTCAGGATGCAGTGATGACAGCAACTCCGGCAATTCCGATGTCGTTGTTCCCGTTTCGTGCGGCGAACATGAAGTCGTATCTGGCGATGACTGTGTCTGCGATAGCGCAAAAACGGTATGGTCGATATGGAAGGCCGTTGTGTGAGCGCAGAACTGTGCACTTCCCCAAAGTTCCTGGTGGATGGCGTTGAGAATCGATGTATTTGCAGCATGAGTGCTGTCTTGTTCAATAACGACTGTGTACATGTCGGAGATATCGTGTCGTTTGGACGATATTATAATGGTACAGCGCTGAAGTGGCAGATTCTGGAAGATGATAAGTCGAAAGGTCAGCTGTTGCTGCTGTCGACAGAGATCATCAATGCCGAACCCTATCACATTGTATCGGCAACAAATGCCGTTGCCAATGCATAGGTCATATATATTTGCGAGCCGTATGTGCGTGAGCACATAGGCGAGCACAGGCGGCGTATCGGCCAGCGGCCGATAGCCGACCCTAAAGGAAAAAAGATGCTCATACTGGCGAGTGCGTCGCCGAGGCGACGGGAATTATTGGAAAGAAATGGTGTTCAGGTGTGTGTGGAGCCGGCAGATATCGACGAACACCATGCCGACGGCGAATTGCCGCAGGATTATGTGCATCGCATGGCGGTTTCGAAATGCCGGCATATTGTCCGGAAACACCGAGGTGAACATGTTCATGTGCTTGGGGCGGATACGATTGTCGTTTTGGGCAGCGAGATACTTGGCAAACCGCAGGATGCTGTGATGGCGATGAAGATGCTGCGCGAACTGTCGGGACGTGAACACGTTGTGATGACCGCGGTATGCCTGATAAATGCGCTGGATGGTGCTGAGGAATCGTTCGTTTGCAAAACAATTGTTCAGTTTGATGAGATCAGTGATCAGCGGCTGAGCAGGTATGTGGCGAGCGGAGAACCGATGGACAAGGCCGGGGCGTATGGGATTCAGGGCGGAGCCGAGGGCTTTGTGAAGCGGATCGACGGATCCTACACGAATGTCGTGGGTCTGCCGCTTTGCGAGACGCTTGGTGTTCTGGAAAAATGGGGGGATTTTTTAAAATAGTGAAAAATTGATTAGATAAACATTGACATATCCAATTGATTTATTTAATGACGATAAAAGGGTGGGATTGTATTCATTGGTGAAAATAATTCCAGCGAAAGGGGTCGGAGCACCGAACCGAAGGAGGCGATAATGTCGAAGAAATTAACGAAGCGGCAGGCGGGTGTATTTGTATATATTTACGATTATATTGAGGAGAATCACTATCCGCCTACGGTACGTGAAATAGCGGATTCGTTTGGTATCAAGTCGACGAATGGCGTTGTGGAACATCTGAAGGCGCTGGCAAAGAAAGGTTTTATCGAGAAGGATTCGTTCAGGAGCCGTGCGATACGTCCATTGGTGAACCGCGATGAAGCAGCCCGCGTTCTGGAAGGTCATGAGGTGATGGCTCGCGTTCAGAACACGCAGGCAATTGCCATGCGCCGGGGTACAGGATTGAAGCTGAGTGATATGCCGGTTGTGAACCGATCGATCCCGGTTGTTGGGCGGATTGCGGCGGGTGCTCCGATATTTGCGGAACAGAATTTTGAGGAATCGATCGATATCGATCCGAGCGTGTTTTGCCGCGGTGCAGATGATGTGTATGCGCTGCGCGTCCGGGGCACGAGTATGATCGGCGATGGCATTATGCCTGGCGATTTGGTCATCGTTCGCCCACAGTCAACCGCTGAGGAAGGCGAGATTATTGCCGCTATGCTCGATGGCAGTGCGACGGTAAAAAGATACGAAAAACGCAAAAACGAAATTTATTTGATCCCCTCAAATCCAGAAATGGAGCCGATTGTCGTGCGTCCGGAGGATAATGTCGATTTTAAAATACTTGGCTCCATCCGAGGCGTGATTAGGATGTATCGCTAGCGGATGGAAACGGGTTTTGGTACCGCACCCGATTTTCATTCAATTGCAGGGCAATTGTATTGCGACAGTGTTGATAATCCACGCATTCCTGTTATTCAGTTATTCCGGACGCGCCTGCGGCACACCCGGTTAGAAATGCAGATGTGACGCCTTCCAGGCGTGTCTGATGATTGTGGTGCTTTGGCAAATCATATTCATTGGCACATTCGCAACATGGTGGTGATACAGAGCTTTTTTCTTTACTTTTTTGGGTAGTAAGCGCACAATCTTTGCGCTGTTTCCGATTGATTGGAAACTGATTGTTAACCTTTTTTTTGGTAGGATTAAAAAAATGGCAGAAGAGAAAAAACAGCCACAGGGTCTGCAGTTCCAGATTAGCGAAGCTATTGCACAGGGTCTCTATGCAAATCTGGCGATCGTAAGCAACATGGACAGCGAGTTCATTCTTGATTTCGCATTTGTTCAGCCTGGCCAGAATCCGGTGAAAGTTCACTCCCGCGTGATTATGAGCCCGAAACAGGCCAAACGCCTCGCCGTCACCCTCTCGAACGGTATCGTTCAGTATGAAGAAAAACACGGCACGATCGATATCTCCAATCCCGAAGCCAAATAATTCAGAGGCTTTTTGATGAAGTGCGCCGCCGTCATCTGTGCAGCAGGTGCCGGCTCGCGCATGGGCCAGAATAAAGCCCTTTGTCACATCGGAGCCGAAACGTTTCTATCTTCTATCGTTCGGACATTGAAAAATGTGACCACTAAAATTGACCCAATTGTCGTTGTGACCGGTGCACAGGATGAACTGGTGCGGCTGCGTCATGCGGATTTGCCCGTGGTCTGGGCGCATAATGCGTTGTGGCAGACAACCCACATGCTCGAGTCGCTCGTATGCGGCCTGTCGCTTGTTCCCGATGATTGCGATGTCATCCACTGGCCGGTGGATTGCCTCGGTATTTCTGTGCCGGATTTGGAACGCCTGATCGGCGTGCCGGATAATATTACCGGTGTTATCGGGGTGAACGGAAAACCGGGACATCCCGTAAGGTTTTCGGCAAATCTGATGCGCGAACTGCGGTGTAAGACGCACGGCTTCCAAACGCTGAAAGATGTGTTTTTAAGCTGTCCGCATGCCGTGATCGATGCCTCGGGACCAGTGATGATGAACTGCAATGATCCGCGTGCGCTTTCAGATTTCGTGGCGCGTATGGGGAAAATGTGATAAAATAGATGACACTTGTTTTGCCGCATGGGGCGGTGCGTGTGTTAATCGTATGTTTAGGAGTATAAAACATGACCGATTGTTCATCCGGTTCGATTCATCGCGTTGGTATTCTTTTTGCCGGTGGTCCGGCTCCTGGCGCCAATGCCGTGATTTCGTCTGCAGCGCTTGTGTTCATCAAGAGTGGAATTGAGGTTGTCGGATTTCTGCACGGCTATTCGCGTTTGCAGAATTTTGATGAAGAAACCGCACCATTGGTCGAAGGGGATGCCTATGAAATGCTGACCCTGAGCAAGGGGGTTGGCTGCCTTAATCGCCGTGGCATTATCATTGGTACGGCACGAGCAAATCCCGGCAAAATGGTGAACTGCCCCGCAGATTTGGACGATCCCGAAAAGACCGCGCCGCTGCGCAGAACCTATATGGGTTTGAGAAGTCTGGGCGTCGATGCGTTGATTTCGATCGGTGGTGACGATACGCTCAAGACCGCCAATAAACTGTACGAATATCAGAAACACGCGAACGTCGAGCACAAAGTGCGCGTGGTGCATGTGCCCAAGACGATCGACAACGATTACAACGGCATCGATTTCACGTTTGGTTATTTCACGGCTGTGAACTTTATGGCGCAGGAAATCCGCAATCTCGAGGCCGATTCGCGAGCTGCAGGTGCCTATTTCATCGTCGAATGTATGGGTCGCAAGGCCGGTTGGCTTTCGTATGGCGTTGCCGTTGCCGGTGAAGCCCAGATGGTTGTTGGCGTCGAAGATATTCCCGAGCTGATGAAGGCTGCAGGCAAAGAGAATACCGACAGCCTGGATTTGAACGTGCTGGTCGATCACATCGTGGATTTGATTCGTGCGCGTCGTGCTCGCCGTCAGCGTTACGGCGTCGTGGTGCTGGCCGAAGGTCTTGCCG
Organism: uncultured Myxococcales bacterium; assembly: GCA_946415045.1. Lineage (GTDB taxonomy): Bacteria > Myxococcota_A > Bradymonadia > UBA4248 > UBA4248 > UBA4248. The sequence goes on along the minus strand of CAMKRB010000304.1, from coordinate 191 downwards.
AAAAACTGCCGCAGGATTTCATCGAGTCGCTGTCTCGCGATGAGCACGGCCACATTTCGCTGGGTGACATCCATCTCGGTCACATGGTCGCCAAGATGGTGATGAAACGCCTTACCGAACTCGGCATTCCCAAAGTGAAGGTCAACGGTGTGCAGCTTGGTTACGAAGCACGCTGTGCCAGCCCGCACGCA
>CAMKRB010000303.1 GCA_946415045.1 uncultured Myxococcales bacterium | reverse complement strand
ATCAACCTGCACATCATCCTCTCCGAACTCTACATCAAGATGCCGATCGAGGATTATGGCCGCGATGCTATCGAAGAAATTCGTACCATCATCGAACTGCAGGGCAACAACGCCACCCCCGAACAGGAACGCAAGAACTATCGTTCGCTCTTCTGGCTCTATCATCAGTTGCACGATTACGACAGAGCATGGTGCATCACCGATATCACTATCGCCAAGAACTACGCACGTCAGGACGAAGTCGATCACCACGACAATCTCGAAACCGACATGCTCTCCGCCGCACTCCCAAGACTCTCCGAAGAACAGATCAAACAGTTCATGTATCATCCGAAACTTTCGGGCGATCTCACCAAACTGTTCATCACCTATCAGCAGTGCCTCAGACCCGCATTCTGTCACAAGGATAAGGACGAAGGCATCTCCAAGCGTCATCCGCTCAAACCGAATCAGGATATCCCGTTCTGGAGAATCTATTCCAATTCCGCCCGCGCTATCGGCGTCACGGCTCTGCCAAACGTCTATCAGTGCGACTTCCTCACATCCGGCATGAGACTCGCCAATGTCGATTTCAACGCATTCAAAATCGCGCCCGACATGCTTAGCGGTCGTGATATCGCCGAATGGCGCTTCATCATCTCCCGCAACCTCATGCTCTTCCAGACCTTCTTCATGGCCGGTATTTCCCTCGGCGCTTCGGCACTCAAACAGCTCATCATCTCGTCAGTCGCCTACGTCAACGGCAAACCGCCTGTGGATGCCACGCAGCAGAACATCTTCAAAGCCCTCTCCAACGTGCCGCGTGCGCTTCAGGATGAACTCCGTCGCCAGCTCGATCTCATCATGACAAAGGGTGTCGATCCCAATGCCTCCGCATGGCTCAAGGCTGTCGACTTCACCTGCGATCGCGCCGGCCTCCTGCTCAGCGCCAGCTTCGAAGCCGCAGTCGCCTGCATCAGACGTGACGACGCGATGGTCTCGAAACTCACTGCCGACGAACGTATCGCTGAACTCACCAAGTTCGCTATGAGCGACGAATACTTCGCACTTCGTAATCTCCTCAACATCAAGAATTACAACGATTCCGAAGACGAGCTGCAGTAAAGTCAGGGGGGAGGTCTCCCCCCGACGTGGCTATTGGCGCGGCGTATCGAGCGTAAGCGAGATAGCCGTCGCCGCAGGCGCGTATCGAGCGTATGCGAGATAGCGCCGCCCCAATACGCCACGCCCCCCTCTTCGGGGCTTGCGCCCCGAACCCCGTCAAAGCGCCTTTACCGGCGCTTTAGTTTTATGATAAACAAACTCGTTTATGGAGACGTGTATCGATGCGCCTCTGTATCTTTGCTTGATTCTTTCAGTTTTATCCCTCAGTCGTGGCGTGGATTTGGGGAAACATCGGCTTCGAACATTGCGGATGGCATGGATAAACCTCCAACGCAGTGTATATCTGTTCCGAACTCAGGCTACAGCTTTTCTTCTCCATTCACTGTCGGGAATACTGCTTTTTAGTCGTTTGTGCGGGTTGAATATGAAACAGTTTGCCATCGTTGGTTGCGGTAAAATGGGACAATCATTGGCCAAATGCATCGTCCCGGTGCTTTCATGCAAATGTGTTTGCTGCGATGTCGCTGACAGCGCACTCAGCGAAATTCAAAAATTGTTTGGCGACAAGGTGGAATGCACCAAAGATATTAAAGCAGTTGCCAATTCCTGTGATGTCGTTCTCCTCGCCGTCAAGCCCGTACATGCTCCGAAAGTTTTGGAGATCCTTGGCTCCGGTATACAAAAAACTATACTATCAATCGTCGCCGGCATCACTTCTCAGACGCTCAAATCACTTGCCGGTACTCCAAGCGTGATTCGCATCATGCCCAATACTCCCGCGCTTGTGGGCGCTGGATCCATCGTCATTCTGGATGATAATCTGCCCGACGAAAAAAAGGCAATACTCTCAAAACTGTTTGCTTCTGCCGGATTTGTGCATTTTGTGCAAAACGAAAGTATGATGGATGCTGTGACCGGGCTCAGTGGCAGCGGTCCGGCTTTGTTTGCCATCATGGCTGAAGCACTGGCCGATGCTGCAGTTGCGCAGGGTTTGCCGCGTAATCTGGCATCGGATCTGGCGCGCGAAACCATGTTCGGAACCGCCAGATTGCTTGAGGTTCAGCATCCGGACATCCTCAAGGAATCGGTGATGAGCCCCGGTGGAACAACCGCTGCAGGTATTCTCGCTGCCGAAAATGCCGGATTCAGATCCGCTTCCCAGGCGTTTGTGATCGCTGCAACTCAGAAATCCCGCGACATGCGCTGATTCGGCTCCCATAAGGTACTATCATGCAAAACGACCAGATACCGCAAAATCCCTATCAGAATCAGGCCAATCAGTCATCCGATCCCACCATTCCGGAGGAGGATATACGGATGATGCCGACGATGCTGTTCAGCCAGTCGCTTCCTTCGGTTGAACAGCCATCACAGGAAATGCTCGAAACCGAAAAACTGATCTCTCAGACCGTACAGAACTATCAGCAGAAAGCTTATCCACCGCCTAAGAAAAATCGCTACGATCAGTCCAATCGCGTTCCTCAGAACATCTCTGCCCCGCGACAAAGCCCAGCACCTTCACCCAACCGGGCTCCTCAGAATCCGAATGCTCAAAAACCTGCCCAGCAAAATGCTTTCAATTCGTCCGATGGCAACCTGCCTCCTGGAACCATCATTGACGGACGTTACCGCATTGTGAATATCCTCGGTTTTGGAGGACTCGCTGTTGTCTATCGCGCCACACATCTGCGGCTGGGACGCGAAATCGCTATCAAGGTGATGAATCAATCCAGCGATTCTGCTGCAGTTAAGCGATTCACCCGCGAAGCCAAAATCGCTTCAGGAATTATCCACAGAAATGTCGTCGAAGTCTTTGATTATGGCGTCATTCCCGAAACTCAGCAGCCATATATGGCAATGGAGTTGTTGCACGGACATGACTTGTATCACGAGATTTCTGAGAAAGGGCCGCTCACGCCCAAAAGAGCTTTTGGTTTGCTGCGCCCCATCCTCGATGCGCTCAATGTCGGACATAAACTCGGCGTCGTTCACAAAGATCTTAAACCCGAGAATCTGTTCCTCGTCGATCCTGGAACTCCCGGAGAATACTTGAAAATCCTCGATTTCGGGGTCGCAAGAATCAACTCGGGCGGCGATTCCAGACTCACAAGCGCAGGCCAGATTATGGGCACACCCAGATTCCTTGCGCCCGAATATATCCTCACACAACAGGTCTATCCGGCGACAGACGTCTACCAAATGGGACTGATCTTTTCGGAAACCATTACCGGTAAACAGGCTGTATCAAACGATATCACTCTGGCCATCCAGGCGCATTGCAGTGGCACACTCACTATCCCGATGTGCCTCAAAAAAGGTCCGGTGGGCGCTGTCTTCAAAAAAGCACTCGCCCTCAATTTCAGCGAGCGATATAAAGATGCAGGTGAATTCGGCGCTGCACTCGATTCTGTAAAAGATCTTTTCGAAAATATGAATGTCGGGGCCATGACCAGTTCAACCTCCGGTACCGTTTCGAGAGCATCGACTGGCGGGTCTTCTGTCGCAAACAACAGAATGACTTATATTCTCATCGGCGCAATCTGCGTGATCTTTGTCGTTCTGCTCATGTTTATATTTCTCAAATTGTTGTAGTTTTCTGGTGTGAGTATTGTAACGATTTCATGAGATGAAAGATGGACAGTGAACCTCAAAACACAGTTCTGACTGCTGGTACCGCCCATAATAGCGAAAATCATACATCCGGCATTGATGAAATGGATCAGCTCAATCCATCGCTTGACGGACTGGACGCGGATCATCGGAATATCAAGCTCACGCCAGGGCAGTTCCTCGATAATCGCTATCGAATTGATGTCGAAGTCGGTACGGGTGGATACGCGACGATCTACAGAGCCAGACATATGGCTTTGGACCGCGACGTCGCTATCAAAGTGATGAAGCTCACCGATAATACAGATGAAACATACGCCGAACGCTTTATCCGCGAAGCTAAAATCGCTGCCAAATTAAATCATAAAAATAGTGTTTCAATATATGATTACGGCATGATTCCCGATTCCCGGCAACCCTATATTGTTATGGAACTGTTGTCGGGGCACGACTTGTACGACGAAATTTATACTATCGGGCCCATCGGACCAAAAAGAGCTTTCAAGCTGTTCAGACCGGTTCTGGATGCACTCGCTGACGGGCATAAACTCGGCATCGTTCACAAAGATCTCAAGCCGGAAAACCTTTTTATCAATCATCCGAATACGTCATCCGAATGTATGAAAGTTGTAGATTTTGGTGTCGCCAGAATCGAAGACAGTCAGCTTTCAAGACTCACGATGAACGGCGAAGTCACCGGAACACCTCGTTTCCTGGCACCCGAATACATCCTGTCTCAGACCGTTTCTCCTGCGATCGATGTCTACCAGATGGCTTTAATCATTTCCGAATCCATCACGGGCAGACCATCTGTTCTCGGCAATCCCGTCGTTGCCATGTCTTGCCATTGCAAGGGCGAAATTAAAATGGCCGAATTCCTGATGAGGGGAAAACTTCGGCCGGTCTTCCTGAAAGCCATCGCTATCGATCCAAAAGAACGCTATCAGAATTGCGCTGAGTTTGCTGAAGCACTCGATTCTGTCAAAGATGAGTTCGATAGGGATGTGCTGATTAATCGCAATGTCGGTCTCGTTTCGATGTTTGAAGATAGTATCGAGCATCTCAATACTGCATCTTTATCCGATACATCCGAGAATGCCGAATTTATTCCAGAACGAACCGCACAGGTGATATCCGAGCATTCCGC
>CAMKRB010000302.1 GCA_946415045.1 uncultured Myxococcales bacterium | reverse complement strand
AAAAAGAGGCCCCAGAAGGTGCCTCCGTAAGTTGCCAGACAGGCTTTCCCGCAGGGCTTGCTCCCCGCGGGATTAAGCTGACCGGTATAGCTGACCGGTTCATAGAGAAAGAAGGGAAGCGGCATTTCCGTAGAGGATCTGCTGCTTTTCTTCGTCTGTGAGTTCGCGCTCCTGGGCATCATGGTTCAATTGGGTGAGCCGTTTGATCCTCGCTGCAGCTTCCTCATTGCTCATGGTGACTTCGTCTTCGCCGGCTTCCTCGGCATTGTGCGTGATGTCGCCGGAGTAAGTCATATTAAGTTGTTCGAGCAGATAGATGGGGTGGTAGGTGTAGAAGAAGTGGTCTTTTGGCAGTTTGAGCGCGGATGTGAGTTCCGGGGTGAGCCACTGGAACGGGAGCCATTTGAGCAGCCATGCGCCGAACTGCTTTTCGGATTCCCATTGCCATCCGACCGACTGGAGGGCGGTTTTGGTCCAGTTCATCAGCGGTGACCATTCGCTGCGGTGATAGCAAATCATCTTTCGGAAAGCGTCGCGGCGCGAGGCCAAAGCTTCGCCATCGCCCATCACATAGAAATCCTGGATTTCTGCTGTTTTGAGCAACACGGGGGTGCGCTGCGTGCGCTCTTCGACGCGTTCGATGATGGGCTTGATAATCTTTTTGACGCGAACGAGCGAATAGTCGCTGATATCGCCTTCGATAACGCTCCAGGCTTCGCCCTGTGCATTGCCGTGCTGGAAGATATTCTCTTTGCTGAAGACCTCGACATGCAGCTGTCTGGTGAGTCGATCTGGGGCAGATCCGAATCTGCCGATGGAACCGATCTGGGTTCCGGCTTTGCACGCAATATTGGTCAGAATGATATCGCCCTTGAAGAACGCCTTGAGAATTTCGTCATAATTCTTTGAAACAACGGTACCATCGACGACTTGTGGAATACCTTTTTCGTAATCGACGTCGCGATTGTCGAGTTTGTAACGGACTTCGTCAGGGACTTCGAGATTTGCGCCGAGCAGCTCCGTTACCCAATGGATGCCGAACTGTTCCTCTTTGGTCATCGGCTCAAGGTGCATATAAAGCGAATACCAGTAGACCTTGCTCTTTTCGCCATCGAGGTCTTCCTCGCGTTCATGCCGGATGAGCACAAAGCTTGGATCTCCCAGGTCGACGGTTTTGACATTTCGCACGGCGACGATGGTGCCGCTCATCATGGCGAGGACTGGCGTACCTTCGGGAGCGGTGAGGTGAATACCGGAATGCCACGACTGATTGGCTCCCAAAGGATACCAGCCGCCGGGGGCATTTTCTGCATTTCTGTAATATCTGAGCAGCAGGTCTTCGAGTACAGCACCACCGGCCTGATCGAGGTTTCGGCGTTCATCCTGTTCGCCGAGGAGCATGGGCAGGCTATTCTGTTCACCCTTGATTCCCGAGAGCACGCGCAGCCAGTCAAATGCCGGACCTGGATCCCATTTGTTTGCCGAGCAATGGTAATGCCCCAAAAAACCATGGAATCCAACGGAATCCCGCAGCAATCCGTTGATGACTTCTCCCGACTCAGAAATCGGCGGGAAACAGTTTGCGGCGACTTTGGGCAGCGGAATCCATCCGGCGTCCGTATCCGATCTCACCGGTGATGTCAGCGCTTTGATCAGTGCAATAATCGTATCGTACTGCGCTTCGGTATAACCCAGCATCGTCTTGACCGAACCGTGGACCTTTCCTCGATAAATCTCGCGCATACCAGCAGCGGGATTTAATCGTATCGTACTGCGCTTCGGTATAACCCAGCATCGTCTTGACCGAACCGTTGACCTTTCCCTGATAAATCTCGCGCATACCAGCAGCGGGATCGCTGTCCCGCATTTCGGGATAGACCGGGTTGTTCATATCGATGGCGATACTGTGGGCGTTATTGTCACCGGTTGCCCATGCGACATGGTAACAATCCATAAACTGATAGAGCGCACCGTCATAATTGACGACAAAATGCGTCGACAGGCCGCGCGTACACAACACATTAAACGTGGTGGCTGCATCGGTGGTGACGTCGTGGTGCAGCGCAATTTGGTGCACGAGTTGTCCCAGCATGTCGACTTCATCCTGCGGGACATTGAAGAGCTGTTCGGGCGTGCGCGTCAGGCGCGCGCGCCAGCTATAATTGCGGCGATCCGGGCGCAGCAGCGACATCTGGACGAGCCGGTCTTCGGTGAGCGTTGCATCGGGCTTGTAGAAACTTGGCCCGGTATTGTTCACATACGAAAAAACGGGATAGGGAATGGCGATGGGAATCTGCCGACCCGCAAACATAATGAATTTATCCATGATATGCCTCCACGACAGATTTAGCGCAGCTTATTGGCTTCGCAATACAGACAGATCGTCCAGTGTGCTTTCATAGGCCGTCCGCAGTTTTCGCAGATGCGTACGCCTGCATCCTGCGGTTTTGCTTCATCTTTTGCCGGCTGCTGCAAAGAGGGGGCCGGACGCTGTGCAGCATCGGCCTCGCAATACAAACACGTCGTCCAGTGCGGTTTCATCGGACGCCCGCAGTTCTCGCAAATGCGTTCACCGGTTTCCTTGGGCTTTTCTTTGGCGGCTTTGGTTGGCGCAACTCCCTGCTGGGGCTTCGCATTTTCCGATCCAATGCCAGCTTTGCAAAACAGACAGTCCTTCCATTGCGGCATCATGGTGCGGCCGCACTTGGGGCAAACGCGCCCCTCAAGCTTCTGGCCTTTCTTCTCGGCTTCGGCGAGTGCTTCCTTGCGCTTTTCAGCTTTCTGCTTGTTGATTTCTTCCGCAGCTTCACGCGCGCAGAACATACATTCTTTCCACCCCGGCAGCATGGATCGGCGGCACTTGGGGCATACCTCGCCACGCTCTATCTTTTCCTGGATAATCTGTTCCTCGCGGGCTGCCTCTTCTTCCGCTTTCTTTTTGCGATGTCTGCGCACGAGCAAAAAGACGATCAGTCCGACGATCACCACGCCACCGATGATGGCCATGGTTATCCAGAATTTGCGCCAGTTAAACTTGACGTTGACGATGGTGACCTCTGCTGATTTCTCGGATTTCGCCGTGACGCCGCCTTCCCGTCCCGCATCCAGCCAGTATTTCATCATCTCGCCCTTTCGGACGTTCTGGCGGAAATCGAGAATCAGTTCGCCGTAAATCTCACCCCAGGCATAGTCAATTCCTGTCGAAATTTGCTCGGCAAAATCCGCATACCGATAGGTGCCGCCGGTTTTGCGGCTCAGTCCCTCGAAAAGCGGAATCAGGCCGCGGATAAACGGCCGGTACATCACGACATAGATGTGAATGTTGTTGGCTTTGGCAATGCGGTAGGTTTCGAAAATCTCTTTCTGGACGTCGGCGGCCCGGAATGTATAGGTGTCGAATGCATCCGTGACCAGAATAATCGCGCGCCGCGCCGGACGCACCTTGGCCGGATCGCTCATTTCCTCGATCGCCTTGTCCAGGCTGCTGTACAAAAATGAAGGCGTGGCCTGGGGTTCGACCTTTTTGAGCACGTTTGTCACATCTTCGGCTTTGCCCAGCGGCACCACATTGATCGCCCGCCCGTCGTCAAAAAATCCCGCGACGCGGTCGTTCTTGCGCGCCTGCTCGATAATGTGCGCCATGCTGTCCTTCATCTGCTCGAGCTCGTCTTTTGTAAACCGCTTTGAAATCGGCACAATCAGCGCCAAATCCAGCGGCATATCCGAATCCTTCAGCGTCGAAATCTTCGGCTTGTTCGTGACGAGATCGTCGTCGGCATACACATCGATATAGGTAATCTTTTTGGGCGAAACCGGCAGCGTCTTTTTGTCCAGAAACGTGGCCCGAATGCGGATATCCGGCGCGTTCGACACGTCGACATCGTCGATCTTGATGCGGTATTCCTGCGGTATCAAATCGGGGTTATCCGCAAACACCGTCGTCCCGGGCAAAAGGAACGACAGCATCGCAGCCAGTTTTAACGCCGTATTTCTTAATCCCGACATGATATCCCCCTACATGCCAAACATAAAAGGCTCGGTCAGCACTTCCACCGGTTCGCTCTTGCAATGGCGTCCGTCCGCATCGCGCACGACCGCAATCAGTTCGAACGATTCATTTGCCGTTTCGATATAAGGAACGTCGATACTCAGCAAATGTGCGCCTTTGAGTGAGTCGATTCGAAATAGCCCGGACTCGGTGCGCGCAACGATTTCCACCGATAACGCCTCGGGATGCGGCATGTCCAGCGTCAAATTCAGAGCCGTTCCCGGCAGTGCCCGCCATTGCGAAAATGTCGCATGTCCGCTCAGTATGCGGTCGAGCGCAACACCGGTTACACCAAGTCCCATCGCAGCCGCCACGCTGCCAGTGATTTGCAAAAAATGCCGTCTCGTACACTGCATATCTACCTCCTGGCCATGATACACCCCCGCCGTATCTTATAACGTGAACGCGCCTGGTGCAAGCGCTGCGTACGATTCGCTGATACAAAAGACGGCAGTTCAACCCTATCTCGCCAGATCACATAAAGCGAGGGATTTTTTTTGATGGGGGCTCGCCTTGGCACGTGTCACGACACGTGCCTACAGCTCGCTGGCGCGGGCTATTTGCTGTGGTACAGACGCGCGGTCCGCACGTCTCTGTACCACAGCAAATACGCCCCGCGCGTCGGCCTATCGCTGCGCGATACGGCCTCTTGCCGCCCGCTATTTGCCATTGCAGGCACGTGTTCCACAACACGTGCCTGCCGGCAAATACGCGTGCGGTTTCTCTTATTTATGCACTATACATTTGCCGCAACCCCGCATAAACACTTAACTTTTGCGTGGCGAAGATTTTTGTATTATTTATCAAATAAAGGTTGCATTTTTTT
>CAMKRB010000301.1 GCA_946415045.1 uncultured Myxococcales bacterium | reverse complement strand
CCTTTCCGATAGCTCCTACATCGGTTGCGAATATTGGGCAGCGTATACGCATAATGTTTCGGTTAGTGGGTATTATTCTATTATTTTGAGTAATATGGGGGACACGGATGCTGAAGTAAATATATATTATGGGAGTAATGATAATAACGTTAAGTCTTTGACTGTTTCTAAAGGTACGGTTCAGACCGTTCAGCTTTCAGATAACAATAGTAATAGTGTTATGGTTGCAAAGAAGGTAGATGATCCTGGTACAGTTATTCAGCGCAAAGGCTTCAGAATTGTATCGACACAGCCTATCACAGCTTATCAGTTTAACCCGTTACGAACCTCTGCCTTATACAACGATGCATTGCTGTTGTTGCCTAAGAATGTCTATGGACAAAAGTATTATAATATAATTGGAAGCACGTATGGAAGTAGTTATTATCAGGGATATACTTATATTGCCATACAAGCTACTTCACCTGGAAAAACTGTCTTTAAAATTAAACCAAATGTAAAAACAATGGCAGGTACAAACAGTAGTGGTGGAGCTGCGGTTCCAGCATATAATGCCAACGAAACATACACATATGAACTGGAGCAGTATGATGTGTTCGAATTAATGGCAAATGCTGGGATGACTGGAACTGAAGTCACAGGAGATAAACCTTTTGTTGCTATTGCTGGTTGTCCGGGTTGTTATAATGCAGTGAAGATGAGCAGTGATGTTCAGGATCATTACTCAGAACAGCTGTTCCCGTATCAGTCCTGGGGAAGTGAGTACGCTTTGGTCGGTTTTGAAAAACAAAGTTCTGAACGCGATCAGTGGAGAATACTGGCTGTAGAAGATACACAACTGACTATTACACCAAGTATTTCTACTCAGAATCATGGAACAATTGGTGGAGGAACACCGATTAATCTACATGCTGGCGATGTTTACGATATTCTCACGACAGCCAACTTCCATCTCAAATCGACGAAACCAATTCTTGTTGCTGGCTTCTTGGGCGACGAAGGTACTTCAAAAGATCCATCCTATATGCTCGTAGTTCCGGTACAACAGTTCAGAAGCGATTACACTTTTATGGTGCCGGAGAAATATACGATTAATTATGTTACAATTGTTGCGCCAAGTGATATTGAATCTGTTAAGGTGTATAGGACAGGAAGCAATACCCCGCTCTATGACTTGAAACAGTCGAATTTTACAAAGGTGACTGGTACAAACTATTCCTACTATCGATTGAATATGGGCAGCTCTACTGGCGCTTATAAAATGGTTGCAGACAAACCTATTGGCGTTCAGAGCTATGGGTATTATGGTCAAACCTCTTATGCCTATCCGCTTGGCCTGAACCTGATCAAACTCAATCTGTCGAACTAATGGTTGTATCCCGATACCCGGCATATCGGGTATCGGTTGTTCGGCTATGGTCTGACGACCATACGCCGAACGGGGCGGCTGCTATCGCTGTGCGCGATACGCGCCGCCTTTTTTTGTATATATGGCAATCGCGGCGGCGTATGGCCGCAGGCCAAAGCCAGCCGCAGTGCGGCGTATGGCGGCAGCCATAGACGCACGACAAAAAATACTTGAATACCCATGGTCGATTCGTTACACTAATTGAGCTTTGCGACCTGCTGTCGCAGTCGAATCGAATCGGGGGCGATACGGTTTCGACGGGGATGGGAGATTCGTGCGGCGTGTCGGGGGTTCCTGTGACCTCGTTAAAACTGCTGGAAACTTACAATTGCCAACGATAACGTTGAGCTCGCCCTCGCTGCCTAATCGCAGCTAGAGCACAAAGAACCTCCGGGTTCCGTCGTTGCAGGCTTTGCCTGTGGGTTTGCATCGGCGTCATTTAGCAGGCTGGTCGATATCAAGCCTTGGTTGCGGGCGTGATAAAGGCAAGATTAAATCGTGACCTCCGTATGCATGCCTGCTTACGGGCTCTGCATGCGGGTATTTAAACATAAGCTACACACGTAGAAGGGCGAAATTGAAGATTTTCGGACGCGGGTTCGACTCCCGCCGCCTCCATTTGCGGCCGCATTTCGCGGCCTTTTTTTTATGATGATACCTGTCGATATCCTGCCGGAACTGAGATGTATTTCTGCGTCGCCCGTGGTCGAACGGCTGGCGGCTCATATTAAAATGCGCCATGCAATATCGGTTGGCGTCGCTGCCGATGGTGCTTTCTGGTGGATTGGCGCAAAACAGGATTTTCAGCACGCGGCGTGCGAATCCTGGGCCGAACAACATTTGTCTGAAATCGGCGACTATCGATCGCGTTTTGCAGAATCCGGCGGAAATGCGGTCGTTCTGGTGCTCGATGGTGTCGTGGAAGGTCTTGTGCCTGTCCGGTATCGCGGCAACACTGTCGCTGCAGTGGTGTTGCTGCACGATGGCGGCATGCTGTCGGACAGTCTGCGCGATGCGATGATGTTCTGGGGTGGAGAAGTCGCATCACTGTTTGATCTGAATCCACTGGAACTGGTGGGGTGTCGATCGGCTGCGATGAGACAGATTGCAGCACAGATTGCTTCTTTAGCAAACGATAATGCGCCTTTGCTGATTTGCGGCGGTCCCGGGTGTGGGAAGAAATATACAGCCCGCGCCATTCATCTGTCGGGCTCAAGGGCCAGATCGCCCTATGTCGTGCAGCGATGCAGCGGTTTTGATGATGAAACGCTGTTGTCCGAGCTTTTTGGATACCGGCGGGGGGCGTTTGTCTGGGCGATTCAGGATAAAGTCGGATTGCTGGATGTCGCCGCAGGCGGCACTCTTGTGATCGACGAAATCGGCGCCTTGTCAATGCAGATGCAGGCTAAATTGCTCGATTTTATCGAAATGCACGCGCTCGTGACTGCTGGCGACTCTATCCCGCATGCCGTAGATGCTCGTCTGATTGCGACGTCTTCAATATCCCCCGATGAATTATTGCACAATCAGCTCATGCGACGCGATTTGCTGGAAAAACTTCATTGCGTGACCATTCCGCCGCTCTCTGAGAGAATCGAGGATATTTCCGATCTGGCAGAGGCATTTTTTGAGCGTCGCTGTTTGCAGCTCAATCGTCCGGTTTGCCGCATTCCGGATGCGATACTTGATGTCTACCGGCGTTACCGATGGCCGGGAAATGTTGGCGAACTGCGCAACGAAATCGATCGACTGGCTGTGATGCTGCCAGCAGATGGCGAGTTTGTGCCGGAATTGGTCAATGCTTATATTTTGGACGATGTGCGGGAATCTGATAATGTGCCAAAAGCTGTGGAAAACAGCACGATTTCGGTCCCCCGCGATATGAGCATTCAGGATGCATTGAATTTTGTCGAACGCCGCATGATTGCGGATGCTTTGGCAAATAATGATGGCAACCGCACCAAAACAGCGGAAATGCTTGGAATTTCGCGCAGGAATCTGATTCGGAAAATCGAGAGTCTGGGAATTGAATCGCCGCGATAGTCACTATGCATCCGAGTAGAGTTTTATTGATATTGTTTCTGTCTGTACCCTGTGTTTCATACGCGCAGGATGAGAACACCACGAATCCGGCAAATGCTGCAGCCAGCGACGTTGTTCAGCCGTTGGATAAGGATGCGCAGTCCGGTGCAGATACTGCGGATGACGCGCAGTCCGGCGCAGATGTAGCGGATGACGCGCAGTCCGGCGCAGATGTAGCGGATGACGCGCAGTCCAGCGATACATCCGATACAGGCACGGATGACAATGTGGTTGAGGAGCCCGAAGCTGCGAGCTTTCCCGGTGATCATAAGATCGAGATAGCGCCGTTTCCGTATGATTATGTGATGCACGGGAGCATTGTGACATCGCTTGGGACACTGTCGTGTGATCTGTATGCCGGAAGCCATCCGTTGACCGTATTGAATTTTGTATCGCTTGGGCGGGATAATTATGGCTGGAAAGATGCTTCGGGAGAAATGCATCAGACGGCATATTACAGTGATTTGCCGTTTGGCAGCAGGGTAAAGGGGGCATATGTGACGAGCAGTGTCCGGGAGGAAGGCACGAGCTTTGTGCTTGCCGATGAACGCTGTGATGTGCATCAGCCCGTTGCCGGTTCGATTCTCATGGTCCAGAATCAGCCGGGTCGTGCATCGACGCAATTTGCTTTGCTTGCCCGGGACATTCCGCAGTTTCGTGGGATGTATATCGTCTTTGGGCAATGTGGTCCGCAGGAACTCGTGGATAAACTGACTCGTGAAGATGCGGTGATTGAGCGGGTGGAGTTTTAGGTAAGCTTCAAGCTTTATGCTTAGAGCAACCCATATTATTTGTCACGCCCCGCAGGGGCGTCACCACCAGCGCCCTAACGGGGCGCAATGTCGCAGCCCGGGGTGAGCGTAGCGTAACCCCGGGTAACTCAAAAAAAAAGCCTCGCATTTGCGAGGCTTTTTTTGAAAAGCGATAAGATTAACGTTTTGAGAACTGGAATCTTGCGCGGGCAGCGGCCTGACCGTATTTTTTACGTTCTTTGGCACGCGAATCACGGGTAAGGAAGCCAGCGGATTTGAGGGCGGGGCGCAGTTTGGCGTCATAATTGACGAGTGCGCGGGCGATACCCTGGAGCACGGCACCGGCCTGACCGGATTTGCCGCCGCCGATGACATTGATGATGACATCAAAGTTTTCGGTCATGTTGACGAGTTCGAGCGGCTGACGCAGAACCATGCGCAGTGTGGCGCGATCGAAATAGGCTTCGATGTTCTGTTTGTTGACCGTGACATTGCCTTTACCGGGACGCAGATAGACGCGGGCGACGGAGCTCTTGCGACGACCTGTAGCTAACCACTGAATATTCATACTCTATTATCTCCTTGGAAATGTTGAACTACAGGGAAAAGGGCTTAGGAGATCGGAAGAGCACACGTCTGAAAGTC
>CAMKRB010000300.1 GCA_946415045.1 uncultured Myxococcales bacterium | reverse complement strand
CCACTCTTTCATCGTCAAAACCATCTCCCCCAATGGTTATGGCAGTGAAACTTCTCCGCTCCAATACCCCACCCGGTATACCTCAGCCGATGGCAACTGCAGTGAGTCGTGTTTTGATCTGCAAATTGCAGCCTATGCCGTTGATATCAATGGAAAATTCATCAAAGACTACAACCAGACGGTCACGCTCACCGCTCGTCCCGGACAGCTCAACACCAAAACCGTGACATTCAAAGATGGCGTAATCGGCGAGTGGACATACGACGAAAAAGGCAATCCTGTCGAGCCTTTGAGCGGACGCAAGGTGAGCCTGCGCTATGCCAATGGTTCGACACGCCTGTGGGTGGAAGACACGCTGCAAACCCCCATTAATCCAGACAAACCCTGCGCCAACAACAAGGTTTCTCCCGACAATCATTACTGCGAGCCATCCCTGGCAACGGGCACAAGCGAAGAATTTATATTTGAGCCCCAGACGATCAGGATGATCCAGTACAATCCCGAAATGCCGGCAGGCCAGTCCCCGCTGTACACAAATTATGCGCAGCTCAAAGGCATGCCGGGGCACGATCTGGTCGTCACCAACGTCACCTCCAGCGGATTCTATCTCACCGATTTGGGCGATGAAGATTACAATTCGATTTTCGTCTTTACGTATTCTCAGCCAGGCCGTGTCGAAGTCGGTGACCGCGTTTGCGAGCTTTCGGGAGGCATTTCCGAATTCACAGGCATGACGCAGATCCAGTTCCCATCATGGGGTATTCAGAACAAAGAACGTTCGACCGCAGAAGACCTCGATCCCGCTCCCGAAGACGGCGATCAGGGCGTGGGTTCCTGCACCGATAAAGTCACCGGTCTGACGCGCCCCTGCACCGCCGAAGAAATCGAAGCCATGGCTGCATTGGTGGATTGTTCGGCGGATTACAACGGCGGCGTCAAACTCGAAGGCGAAGCCAAAAAAGCATTTGCTTATATCGAACCTCCAATTCCCCGTACACTCACCTCACAGATTCTTGCACTCGCCAATGTCGCTGCGCTGGAATCGCTCGAAGCTTCCGTCGTCACGGTCCAGGGACTCCGGCTCTCAACCGATTTCATCAATTGCGACGATAACGGCAACGGCAAAATCGAAACAGGCACCCCCGAAGCAGAATGCCGTAATGACTGCTCCTCCGTTTCTCTTACCTGCACCGAGATTTCAAGTCTGGAAAGCTACGATCAGTGGCGCGCCTGGACAATGGATGTCAATTCCGAAATTTCGGTATCCAGTACGTCACTTATCGCCGATTTCAATGTCACCGACGGCTGTCTGGTGTGGCCTGATCCCATTTCAAACCGCCGCATGATGCGATGTCCCGAACGGCGTCTCCT
Organism: uncultured Myxococcales bacterium; assembly: GCA_946415045.1. Lineage (GTDB taxonomy): Bacteria > Myxococcota_A > Bradymonadia > UBA4248 > UBA4248 > UBA4248. The sequence goes on along the minus strand of CAMKRB010000300.1, from coordinate 3,563 downwards.
CAGCCTCACCGGCAGCCTCAAGCAGGTGCTTCCAACCTGTACAGGCGATGATGTCTGTGATGCCGGTATCATCAAAAACAAAAATCTCGTCATGACTGTAATTGAGCCCCGCTTCCGTTCCGACCTCGTCTGGGATACCGAATACAACGATGCCCAGAAAGCGCTGTTTGACGAATGCGTCAACGACAAGCAGACAGGCGGCTGCCGCGATGCATGCAAAGATTCGGGCACCCGATGCACATGCGAAAAGTTTAAAAATTACGTAAAAAATACAACCGCCGAAACACGAGATCCCAGCCTGCCTAAAAAATGTGCAAGCGACACCAGCGAATAACAGGCGAAATCAACCAACAGTCACAAAGGTCTCATTCACATCTTTAATTTCGGGGTCCTGCCCCTTGACATAATCAGGAGACGCATTCATGCAATCGAGAGTTTCTCAAACCAGTCACAAAAATTTAACCAGTGTCATCCGGACATTTTTTGCGTGTCTGTTTGCACTCGTCACATTTGCTCCAATCGCTGCAGCTGGTGATTTCGTCGATACGCGACTCAGTTTCGTGTTCAGCGACGACAACCTCCTCTCCGGTCCGGGTGAATCGCTCATCAACAGCCCCGAAATCGACTTTGGTGCGCGCAAGGGTGTCTTCTTCCCCTTCGAAAATCTGAACAGCCAGGACAATGGCGACGAAACCCTCACCCACCTCGTGCTTTATAAAGAGATGCCGGGCTTCGTGAAGAACCTGACCACCGACGCAGCATTCGTCGCCCGACTCGCAGTTCTGACCGAGCCCGAGAACGGCTTCGCCGCAGGCGACATCAAACTCAAGGATGACGGATCGTACATCCGTGCGCGTTACTCATTTACCGATGTCGACATCGATCCTGAAACCGGTCACACCAAAGACAGCGCCCGCCAGCTCGAACTCGTGTTCTATCCGACCAATGCCGATAGATTCCGAGCTGGCTATACCTACGATTTGTCCTGGGCCGGCAACAAGATCTTCACGCAGCAAAAAGCCCAGTTCGCCACCCCGGGCCTCAGACTGAAGTTCGATTGGGACGGCTTCTACATTTATGCCGGTGCCAAATCCACCCGTGAAATCATCATCACCGAAGACAACGATGCAGTTGCAAACCGTGAACTCGGCGCTTTCTGGGGCGGTATCTTCGGTATCGGGTACATCGGCAATATGTTCGGTATCGAAGCAAACGGCGCTTTCTTTGATTCTGGCACCAACCCCAAACAGGGCGTTCAGGGTAAAGAAGTCTATTCGGGTGGCGTTTCCGCAAGACTCAGCGCATTCTCCCAGGGTTTCAAGCCTGAATCCTCTATCGATTACAGACTCTATCGCAATAACGACGACGCCTTCGAAGCCTCCAACTACTTCCTGCGCCGTCCGACCAATTACGAAACCTTCACATGGCGTGCATCCATCGAAGGTAACTGGCTCACCGAAACACTCGCAGACTTCGAAAAACTCGGATCCACCAAGCGTATTGATGCATTTGCCGGCGCCGTTCGAACCGACTTCTACCTCGGAAAACTCGCCATCAACATCGATTTCGTCTACCGCGATCTCTACTTCATCCTCTTCAACGTACCAAGTCTCGATCCTTACTATGCACTCCCAAAGGATGCATCCTCAAAACCCGAACTGCTCTTCGCTGTTAAAGGTGAATACTGGTTCGAATCCACAAACCTCCTCCCCTCCATCCAGTTTGGCATCCAGAAACCTGCATCCTATCGCGGCCGCATCAGCGAAGCACCCAATGCTTCAGAACTCGTCAGCGGACAGCAGACCGTGGCAATCACCGATTCCAGCACCATCATCGCTTTCCCAAGCGGCGAAGAACCCAAAGAGATCTACTCCGTCAAGCTCGCTTTGCGCTGGGATCTCTCCTACATGCTCAGCCTGATTGGCACATTCAACTATAACTACGATCGCAATCAGCTCGGTCGCCGCAAAGATACCACAAACTTCACCGCCGAATATTATATGCGCGATCCACACGTCATCGGAGTCGGCGTGTTTGCACAGGCTAGATTCTAGTTGCGCATTTCAGCCAGTTTTGTGATATATGGCGTCATCAGCGACCCCGATTTCGGGGGACGCTGATGTGCTTTTGTAATAAGGCGCGGATTTCGCGCCTTTTGTGTGTTAGTGCGCTGTGTCTCGAGAATCCCGCTTTTTTAACATACGCCATGGCGAATTGTTTCCTTTGCTCATGGCCACTCTGGGAACATTCTCTTCGGTCGCCAGTGTTGTATTTGGAAAAACACTCAGTGACGCCATACTGCTGTCCGCCAGACCCGCCATCAATATCGCGAATTTCTTCGTTTACTCCAGCTTCGCGCTGATGGTCGTCTCGCTCATCTATTTCCAGCTCATTCGTCTGCTGTCTGCGACCAAACTCAACGCCGCAATCCTTTTCATCTCTGCATTAGGCGTCCTCGTTTTCTCCAACCTTAACCTCACTTCACACCCTATCATACTGGCTTTCGCAACATTTCTGATCACTGCTCCAGCCATCGGAAATATCATCGTCTGGAACGCCATCAGCGATGCATTCAATGCCCGTCAGGGCAGGCGTCTCTTTAATCTCGTCGCAGCGGCATCGACACTGGGCGGAATTGCAACTGGCTGCATCATTCCAGGTCTTATCCACTGGTTCGGTATCCCTGCACTCCCAATCGCCGGTTGCACATGCTACATCCTTATGGTCATTCCCGTCATCGTTCTGGCCAGATTCCGGCGTTCCGAAAAAACACTCTACTCCGTCTCGTCCGAAGCCAGGCGATCACTCAAAGACAATTTCCTGCACGGTATCCAAAATATCGTCCGTTCCCCGCTGCTCAAAAATCTCTCATTCATCTTCTTCCTCACAGCACTGGCAACCAATATCATCGATTTCGTCCTCAAATACTATCTGCAGACACACTTCAACAGCGAGGGGGAAATCGCCATTTTTTACGGCCACTTCAACGCCATTTCCAATACATTCAATCTCATCATCCAGCTCACCCTCCTCTCCCAGTTTCTCACCCGATTTAAAACCCGAACTCTGTTTGCGGTTACCCCCATCATCCTCCTTCTGTTCTCCCTGCCATTCTGCTTCGTCTATACCGCAATCTGCGTCTATGCACTGCGCTTCATCGATGTCGCACTTCGGTTTACAATCCAGGATTCCGCCCGCGAAATTGCGACTTCTTCCCTCCCACGCCTGCTGCGCAACAGTTCAAAAGTCGTTTTTAAAGGTGTGATGAACCCACTTGGCGGCATCTTTGCCGGACTCATGCTCAATCTCATCGCGCCCAAAATGGATCCGCAATTCGTCCCGCTCACCCTCATTCCTGTCACGCTCATCACCCTGTTCCTCGTTCGCGATCTCAACCGCTATTCTGCCTATCATCTCTATAAACAACTTCAAACAACTGTCCCCGATGAATCCACCAAAGAAATCCAGTCCAGCGATAAAGACACCGCGATTTCTTATGATCCCACTTTGCTGATGGACGATTCACCAACAGTACGCGATGCCACCATCGACGCCATCCTGCT
>CAMKRB010000299.1 GCA_946415045.1 uncultured Myxococcales bacterium | reverse complement strand
ATCTGACGCGGCCCGCATAGACGTCGCGACCAGAAGCGCCGGCCGTATTGACGAGGTCAATAGGGCGGCGCAAAAGGCCGTATTTGCCGCAGGCAAAAAGGCCGTTTTCCGCATCGTATTGCCCGCAGGGCAAAAGATGCGGCGACCATAAACCTTATGTACCTTATTTAATTGAAGCGAAATTTAATTGAAGCGAATCAGCAGTTAAATGGCTTCGTTCCCGACAGGTGGATAACCTGATAGCCAATTTCGGCAAAAGACTCGCTGACGTCGTCCAGCATATACACATGTGCGGGTGAATGATCGCCGCACACGAACAGCGAGATTTGAATCGGCGTGGAGAAATAGGTGCGCATGAGGAGCAGATCCTCGAGATTGGGAGGCTCCGGCTTTTGCTGCATGAAGACAAGACCGAGCGTGGTGGATGGCTCGTCTGGCTTGAAATCGCGCTGCTTGCGCAGGTAGTTGGCGTAATCCATGGCGTCGGCGGTAGGGTAGACGTCGCGGAATGCCTTGATTTCGATGAAGTCCTGGGGGGCTGTGAGCTGCATCGGGTGATCCGGCGGACGTTTGATGATTGCGTACGAACCGAGAAGAATGCCGATGGCGTCACGTTCGTGCGCACTGAATTGCAGCTCTTCGAGCACGTCGGCGTAGAGGTACACCAGGGTGTGGTAGCGGCATTTGGGACCATAAGGCGTAATCTGGATTTCATTCGTTGCCGCGGGCAATGATTTGATATTTGGATAATTCACGTTCCTCCTCCGTTGTGCGTCACGTGGCGGTGGCCATATAGCATACACGGCGGGTTTGTAAAGAATGACATTCATGTGCGGATGCTTTATCCACTTTTGGAACAGGGTATGTCATGGATTGTCCATGTAGGTGTGTGTGCAGGGAAGATGATTTGAAATTACCGCATAAATCCTTGAAGTTTTTGAATTTTTAAGGTTGGCACAGGAAATGCATTATGGGGGCAAGCCAGGGTGGCGGCCTGCTGGCCGGTCTCTGGAATTTGGACTGAGCCTCAGGGTAAAGAGGCTTTTAAAGGAAGGTAATGGATATGGCTAAAGGGTTGAATGTTAAGCCTGCACAAGGCAAATTAGGTATTCTCATTCCAGGTCTTGGTGCCGTTTCGACGACATTGATCGCTGGCGTGTTTGATATTCGCGCTGGTCATGGACTTCCGATTGGTTCCGTCACACAGATGGGCCGCATCAGACTTGGCAAACGTACCGAAGGCCGCAACCCGCTGATTAAAGATTTTGTGCCCCTCGCTGATATGAAAGACATCGTTTTCGGCGCGTGGGATGTTCATGGCGAGAATGCTTACGAAGTATGCAAACGTTCGGGCGTGCTTCAGGACAAGGATCTGGACCAGATTCGTGCTGAACTCGAAGCCATTAAACCGATGGACGCCGTGTTTGATCACGACTATTGCCACAACATCGAAGTGAAGCATGCCAAGACGGCTGCCACCAAGTATGATCTGGCGCTGGCCGTGATGGAAGATATCAAGAATTTCAAAGCAGCAAACAACTGTGATCGCATTTTTTTTCAGGGGTGGGCGACCACCGAGATCTACACGCCGATGTCGGATGTTCATCAGTCGCTGGCCGCTTTTGAGAAGGGCCTCAAAGATAACGATCCCCGCATCTCGCCGTCGATGATTTATGCTTATGCCGCATTGAAACTGGGTTATCCGTATGCCAATGGTGCGCCCAATCTCACGGTGGATACACCGGCACTCGTCGAACTCGCCCGCCAGAACAAAGTCGCCATTATGGGCAAGGATTTCAAGACCGGTCAGACACTGATGAAGACCATCGTGGCTCCGGGTCTGCGCGCTCGCTGCCTCGGTCTCAATGGCTGGTTCTCGACCAACATCCTCGGCAACCGCGATGGCGAAGTCCTCGACGATCCCGGTTCGTTCAAGACCAAGGAAGTCTCGAAATTGTCAGTCATCGAGCACATCCTCGATGGCAAGACCTTCCCCGAGCTCTATGGCAAATATCATCATAAAGTCCGCATCGAATATTATCCGCCTCGCGGTGATGCAAAAGAAGGCTGGGATAATATCGATATCTTCGGATGGCTCGGCTATCCGATGCAGATCAAAATCAACTTCCTGTGCCGTGATTCCATCCTCGCAGCCCCTGTTGCCCTCGATATCGCACTCTCCATCGACCTCGCTCAGCGCGCCGGTTTCTATGGCATCCAGGAATGGCTCAGCTTCTTCTTCAAGAGCCCGCAGGTTCGCGAAGGTCTCTATCCCGAGCACGACCTCTTCATCCAGAAGACCAAATACAAAAACACCCTCCGCTACATCATGGGCGAGGAACTGATTACTCACCTTGGTTTGGATTATTACGCCGAAGAGGATAAATAATACTCCACTTTTTCACCTGTGGATAAACAGCCCGCATTTTTCGGGCTGTATGCCACTCTTATTTGCGCTGTCTGCCTTATTGTGCTAGATATTGTCACCAGTTTTTTAGAGGTGCGCCATGCTTGAACTTACGAAAACATACAGAACCAGAGTTGCTGCGATGAAAACCCCAAAACAGGCGGTCATACTTGCTGCCGGTCTTGGGAGCCGCCTTGCTAAAACAGCTGACGATATTAAACCACTCAAGCTCGTTGGCGGTGTTTCTCTCATTCAGCGCAATATCGAACATCTCGCCAATTTCGGTATCGAAGAAGTCGTCATTGTGACCGGTTATCATGCCGATGTCCTCGAAGCACAGCTTCGCAAGGATTGCCGCAATATCCCCGTGAAACTCACGTTCGTTTTCAATGCCGATTACAAGAAATCCAACGGCCTGAGCGTGCTGGCGGCTAAACCCGCCATTCACGGCAACTTCATCCTCACCATGGCCGATCACATCTTCGATCCCGAAATGCTCGCCCACGCCGTGAGCATCATCCCGCCAAAACATGGCGCGATCCTGTGCGTCGATTATAAACTCGACGAGGTTTTCGATATGGACGATGCTACAAAAGTGCTCGTCTGCGATGGAAAAGTCGCTTCGATCGGCAAAAAAATTACCAATTACAACGCCGTCGATACCGGACTTTTCATCTGCACACCGACACTTTTCAGCGCTTTGCAGGAAGCTGCCGATAATTCCCCGATCTCCGACTGCTCACTGTCGGAAGGCATTGCCACGCTCATGAAAACCGGTCGTATGGCCGTTCAGGATATCGGTGATCTGCGCTGGCAGGACGTCGATGATGATATGATGCTCCATCAGGCCGAACACATGGTCGCGGAACTCGAAGCCGTCAGCGCCATCGCCTAATCACGGCGCTCGCTTTCAAAGCCCTTCGTTGCGGAGGGCTTTTTTTATGCTGCCGCCTGCCTTTCCTGATGCGCGTTTCCCGGAATAGGGCAGTGTTCGCGCGCGTTATGCCTGTTGCGCAGAGATGGACATCGGTGCCGAATCGGACATTTTTTGCTGCGTCTTCTCTAAAAACTTGCATTTGTCGCGATTTCGCACTTAATTACACTGTTTCGGATTGGCCGTCCGGCCTGCTTTGTGTGGTATAATAATGAAGTCCAGATTGAGATATTTTTACGTCGCCTGCTTAATCCTTGTTTCGTTCGTCGCTTCTGCCTGCGCGTCGAATTTTGTTCAAACAAAGGATTTCGAACAGCCATATTATTTTTCCATTGATGAAGAATCAAAAATCAAAAATGACGATACAAATGTCGCAATCTTAAAAGCCGTCCAAAAATATCGCGATGCCATGGCCAATAAAGACATCGAAACACTCAAGTCGATGGTCTCGAAAGATTATTACGAAAATGGCTCCACAACCGACGATCTCACCGACGATTACGGAAACGAACGCATCGAGGAAATCCTCAACGATTACCTCGCCCAGTCGGTCAAAGACATCCGCTACATCATTGAAATCAAGCAGCTCACTCAGAAAGGGCTCGAATATTACGTCGATTACCAGTACATCTGGAATTTCCGCTACGAAGTCGCCGGACAGTCCTACTGGCAATCCAAAAACGACACCAACCGCCTCACGCTCGTCGAAGAAGACGGCGAATGGAAGATCAAAGGCGGCCTCTGATTCTTTTGTTTTTTTGTTTGGGCACCGCTATTGCCCGAGGCAATACGCGGTGCGGGCGCTGCTATTGCCTGTCGCAATACGCAGCGCTTTTTTTGTTCTCGCGCTGTACAAAGTCAAAAAAAACGCCCCAAATTCGGGGCGTTTTCGTGATTCTATTCGTTATTCTTCGAGATGATGACGTCGTCTATGCGAATTGGATTTGCCTCATTTCCGTAAGGCACGAGTTTGATGCTGAACGTTGCGGCATTTTCTGCAGCAGCCGGAAATGCAATCGACTGCGGATAATAATTATTTATCTGCTTTTCTGCTGCTGTGCCATCTGGATACAGAACAACGTCTGCCTGTTCGACATAATTCTCACCGTCTGTGGAGTAGAGGATAACCATTTTATCGGCTGATTTTCCGTTGGTACGGCTGATGACCATGTCGAGATTGATGCCGGTTGCACCGGTTGTGCTCATACCGCTGATCAGAATATGCGCACCATCTTCAAGTGCATCTGCTTTGGCTTTTTTAAATCCGCCGAAATTTAAGGCTTTGCCGGAATCGTGGTTGCCAAAACAACTGTTCTGTGGGCAGGAGATTTTGGTGGCCGGGAGTCCCTGGATTGCACCAGTGCCTGCATCTGCATTGTAGGGTTCTGTTTTGCCCTGCGTTCCTGTTCCCTTGTCGAAATTGAATTTCGCGATGATATTGCTCAGATTGCCGACATAATTTGCTTCGCCGATGATGTGTGCATTGGCTTCAACCTTGCCGTCGTTATCTTCCTTCATGACTGTCAGGTTTCGATTGATGGCATTCTCATCCTGGCCTTCTTCGTTGTGTTTGCAATAAATCCACTCGGCATCATCGTCGCCGGCTTTTTTGAATC
>CAMKRB010000298.1 GCA_946415045.1 uncultured Myxococcales bacterium | reverse complement strand
GGCAGCGCCCGGGGAAGCAGCGGAACCCTTGGCGATCATCGTGGCGGCCTTGCGGATTAAAAAGAACATTTATGCTCGAGCTTCTCGCCCGTGGCTTTGAGTTCGTCATAAATGGCATGGAAAGCTTTGTCTTCTTGATCGCGAAGGACTTCGAGAGGCAGGGAGTTGCGGATATAGTGGTATTATTTATGGTGGGCCGTGCTATTTCACCTGCGGCTCAATACGCACGGCTTTCGGCGCTATGCCCTGCGGGCATACGCGCCTCTGCGCCCGGCTATGTGCTCGACCGCTGCGCGGTCTGCGCGCATACGCCGGGCGCGACACTTTGATAGTTATTGTTGCTCCATTAAACGCTTGAACTCAATTTCTGAGACATTCAGCTTTTTTGCAGCATCACTAATCGACAATAATTGCTCTTTAACAAGATCAATTAAAGATTTTTGACGCATTCTCAATTGGCCTACCTTGGGTATAGTTAGAATTACATTTTCACAATCTGTATGACTCATATCATTTCATTATTTTACATCTACATCAGAAAGTTCAATGCGGTTATCTTTAAATGTTATATCTAACAATTTCATATCTCTGATGTCTTTATCTGGATGATTTCTGCAATAATCTATCAGTTTATTCTTATAATCATCGTTAATATTACGACCGAAGATAATTTGAGACGGCTTTCGAAAATTCAAAGAAACACCCTTGAATTCAGGTTCGTCTTCCTTCCTTGTATAGTTTATAATTGTTCCGTCAGTATCTAACATGGATTTAAACGAGTCAACCATAATTTTTTCGGCTGAATGATCACTCAAAGGAAGCCCTTGGATATTATGATATGGATGAACCCTGATATCAAGTTTATGTCTCAGTTTTCGGATTAAATTCTTATCCAAAATAACTCGCCATTCGTTTTCGTAAGACCAACTATCAAATTTATTTAGCATAACATATTTACAAAAAGATTTTTGGTTAATTTCCCATGAATCATCATTGTTTTTAAACTCATCTAAAAAATTTTGAAAACCATGTCTGTATTTCATAGGAAACAATGCGTCTTGCCACTCGGCAGACCATGAAGAATCAACCTTATCGTACTTCATACAACAACCTTTATGATCCCTCGCATATAGAGCCCACATCGGCAACGTGGCAACATTATCTTCATGGCAATCGTTAAAGCAAGTAATATATCCAGAATTTTTAACATCTGTATTAATTAGCCCCACTACTTCTGCATAAATTGGATCAGCTGATTGCATTGATAGAAGTGAAGAATCGAAAGGGTCATTCGTTTTCATTTCTCTCACATCGCAAAAGTATAGAACACCATCAATTTCCGATTTTCGGAATTTCAAATCTTCCTCATTTTGAATGGGGCGAAAACGTAACAAACTGCGAGGAATGTGTTTACGCTTCAATTTCATCAAGTCTTTCCATTCTTCTTCAGGTTTTTCTTTTGAAACATCATTCTTTGCCAATTTCAATAAACGATCAAAAAAGTTCTCCTGCCAATCCAAATTCATTTTCGCCTCCATAAGCTTCTCAATAATTGTCATCAATTGTTTCCATTCTTCTGGTCGAAGATGCACCATTGCTGATTTCAATAAAGATTCAAAAAGTTCCTTCTGCCAATCTTGATTCATTTTGGCCTCCATAAGATTTTCGACCCTGTCAAAAGTTAGCACCTGTTCACCACACTTATTCCTCCACATCCACCACATCCTGCGCCACTTCTTTCGCCGTCTTCTTTGCGGACTTGCGCTGTTTGAGGGCGGTTTTCTTGGACTGGATGCGTGCGTTCATTTCGGCGATGAGGGATTCGAGTTCGTTCGACGGGCTGACAATGGCGAGCCCGTTGATGAGGTCACAAAGCGGTTTCCATGTGGCGACAAGAGCTTGGCGAGCATTTTTGACCGCGCCAGGCTGAACGGCGGCACGTTCGGCATCATAAGACTTCATCATCGACATGAATGAGTCGTAACGGGTGCGGAGTGCGGGCAGCCATGCGGCGACGGTTGCTTTGGCAGGGATTGTCGGATCGATTGCTTCAAGCGTTTCGAGCATACGTGCAACAATGGCGTATTCTTCCTGGAAGTTCAGCTGTGTCGGGGAACCGTACTGATCGATCGCGTTCCAAATCTGGCGAGCAGCTTCGCGAGTGTCATCGTCTGGATAACCGAGCAATGCCTGAAGATGCATCCGAAGGCCAGTAACAGACTGATCGACTGCCGCGTCAGCCAGAACGAGGTCTTTGTAAGTCAGCGTCTTTTCCAGATCGAGTGCGGATGCATAGGCAGGAATGGCGTCAAGAAATGCTTTACCTTGTGTGCTGTATGCGACGCTTTTGACAATTTTGAGTTTTTCGGCAATTTCGAGGCTCATGCCGAGGATTTCTTCATTGCGGAGCGTTGAAAGTGTAAATGCGGTTACCTTACTCATCGTATTCTTCCTTTACCGCTTCGGCGATTAAGACCATGACAGCACCATCATGATCAAGTGAAACATGCAACATTCTACCATGAATGGCGGTTGAATGGGTGGAAAGTGTACGCCAAGCGATTTGACTCGACATCCGTGTGTGGGGGGACTCCAAGTGGTTCAAGTCGTCATCCGTGGGCGTCGGATGTGAACTCCAAGCGGTTCGAGTCGTCATCCGTGGGCGTCGGATGTGAACTCCAAGCGGTTCGAGTCGACATCCGTGGGTATCGGATGTAAACTCCAAGCGGTTCAACTCGACATCCGTGGGTATTGGATGTGCACTCCATGCGGCTTAACGCGGCATCCGTGGGTATTGGATGTGAACTCCAAGCGGTTCAAGTGCCCACCTAGAGGAAAGGTTCATTCATCATCCTCACCAAAGCCCCACACGGTATACGCATCTACCTTCTTCTCCATGATGAACTCCTCAACAGCCTTCAAACAGAAGTCTGGATGCTTTTTGATTTCGTTGCCCCAAAACCGAATCACCGTCCAACCGAGGTCATTGAGTTGGCGATCGACTTTATTGTCCCAGCATTAGCTGCCAATCACCTCCCAATACCCATTCTTATTGGCTCCATGTCGTATTAACTTATTGTCATCCTTTAGTTTCGCAATAATTCTCTGAACCTGTCGATAAGTAATATTGAGTGAAGCCGCCATTTCTTTAGCAGTTAATGAGCCGTCTTGTTTTAAAAGTGCTAGGAGTTTATCTTCATTTGTTACGACATTTAATGCGACATTTATTGCGACATCAGAATTGCCATCGTGCATTTGAGCACGATGCAAATCCATTAATGCGTCACGAATCATCGTCAGCATAAAAGTAACAAATAGTGTTGAATGCCCAACTAAATTAGATTGATGGAGAGCTTCGTAATATGCCTGCTGATTTCTATGGACAAGCGTTTCCACAGGAAGCCATGCAAATATATCTTTCCATTGTCTCAGTATCAATGATTGCCACAAACGGCCAGTACGTCCGTTTCCATCTGCGAATGGATGTATAAACTCAAATTCATAATGAAATATACAGCTTTTTACCAGTGGATGATACTTTGATTTCTTCAACCAATCCATAAGCTGATGCATCAATTCAGGAACCAGTTTTGCTGGTGACCCAGGATGCACAAGCTTGTCATCTGCATAAACACCGACGTTACCTTTTCTGAAAGCCCCCGCTTCTTTGACCAGTCCATCCATCATCAGTTTATGAGCATACAACAAATTCTTTATATTATATGGATCTAAATCAGAGAGTTGTTCATAAGCCTGATAGGCATTCTGGACCTCTCGAATCTCCTGTGGAGGTCCCCATACATGTTTGCCATCAATAACATCAGTGACTTGTTCCAGTGATAAAGAGTTATGTTCAATAGCAAGTGATGAATAAATTGTCTTGATTCTATTCTCGCGACGTAATACAGGATTCTTATGCATAGAATTCAGAATACTAATGCTGCCAACATATTCTCCAATCTCAACAATTAGATTGGTAATTTCTTCTGTCATTGTGAATGGTGGCTGGTAGTTTTCCATGTATACCCCAAGAAATGTGAATGCGGATAATGTGTTTAAATATCTTCAGAAAAGAAATCAGAATCAATTCGCTTAATATCGTATGTATTAACGATAGAAACTCCAAGATTATACTTAATCATGAGTTGCATCATTTGTGTACCATCTACAAGTACAATCGTCGCCTGATGAAGATTCTTTGCGTATTCTTTTGCTTCGTTTGTAAACATAGCTGTAGTAATAAACAAACCTTTTTGTGCTTTTTCACCTAATAAAGCACCTGAGAATTTCTGGATCTCTGGTCTGCCAATTTTTGCATCAACCTGCCATTGCTTGGCTTGTATATATATATTACTAAATCCAAGTTGATCCTCTTTAATAATGCCGTCGATGCCACCATCATTCGTTAATCTTGTTTGAGTTCCTGCATTGTCAACACTGCTTCCATATCCCATTTTTAACAATAACTTGATAACTAATCTCTCAAATTGATCTGGCGATAGCTTCATCACTTCTTCTTTTAGGTCAGAAATTAGGGCATGGTTTAAGCTTTCGTATGCTTTTGAAAGATTCATTTCTGGAGAATCCATGCCCTCATTTTCATCAGAAACAATCTGGGAGTTTCCCTCAATAGCCTCATCCCTATTTGTGAATGTTCGAAAACTAGAAAATTTCCTGAGATAATCGATATTAATTTTATCAATATTTCTTAATTCAGAAACACCCAAATCTGTTATTTTCAGCACACCACGAGATACATTTTCAATCAACCCTGCTTTTCTCAAGTATGTAATAGACCAAGATATGCGATTGTAGTAAATAGCCTGTTGGCCGCTTGGTACTAATTCTTTTAAATCACTATCTGTTAAAGAAAATGCCTTAATAACGTAATCTTTTATGCTGTTATTCCCTTTTTGTATGGCATGCTCTTTTCCATCTTTCAATGATTGAAGCACAACACCTAAGAAATCTGGAAATTTTGGAATTGTCATCGCGTCATCTCCTT
>CAMKRB010000297.1 GCA_946415045.1 uncultured Myxococcales bacterium | reverse complement strand
TAAATCCGCTGAATCCATGCTGCACTGACCCAGAAAGTCCATGCTGCACCACACCGGAGGATCCATGCTGTGTAAATCCAGAGAATCCATGCTGCACTGATCCGGAAAGTCCATGCTGCACCACACCGGAGGATCCATGCTGCGTGAATCCAGAGGATCCATGCTGTACGGATCCCGAGATTCCATGCGAGGATCCGTCGGTTTCTGAAGAGCCCGGCGCAATGCGTTATCCCATTGGAGGCGTCATAGGAGTATCCATCAATGCGAACTTCGACAACGTTCAATCCACGATTAAAATCACTGCCAACAATACAACTCCTATCACAACAACTCCTATCACAAACGTCGGCGGCCTGATTGGGTGGTCATTCAACCTGAATTCCATCACCGACAGTTCCTATGTCGGCGACATCAACATTCCCGCAGGCGTGGGTATCGGCGGACTGGTAGGCTACGCATCATCCGAAGACAAAGCAATCGGACTGCGCATCACAACCAGCAATTTCAAAGGCACCATAACCGTAGGCGGAAAATCGGTCGATTCCTCACTTATCGGAGGACTCATTGGTGCATTCAAAGGCAACGGCCATCTGACGATCAACGGCAGCTATGTCGAAGGAGAAATCACTGCATCCCGTGGTGTTGGTGGTTTTGTCGGAGGCATAATGAATGCAGAAACCATAGAATCCATGCTGTCGAAAGGCAGCATTGAGCTCATAGGCTGCACATCCTATCAAGCGAGCACGGAAGGCACGAAATGCAGTGAATTCGCCAAAAGCGCTGTCACAGTGAACGGAAATGATTTTATCGGCGGTCTTGTTGGGAATATTGACAGTGAATACAATGTCGTAATCAATACAATCCAGGGATCGTTTACAATCAACGGAAAGGATTCAAAGGATACCGGCGGAATGGTTGGTTATACAGAAAGTAATCTCGATATTGCCAATTCAACTGTAGATGTAAAGATAGATGTGACAAACGAAAACGCTGTCGAAGAATCCTATGGTATTGCAGGCTATGTCGGGGGGTCACACAACGCCGATCTCAGCATTATCGGATCAATCGTTCAACTGGAACTGAAAGCAGAGAATTCATACAGCGTGGGCGGGATGATAGGCTATACATCCAATGATCACGATTTGTTTGGAAATACAAATTTCGGCAATTATAGTACGTTGCATCTTTATAACAACCTCATCAGCGGTGACATAAGCTGCAAATACAGCTGCGGCGGCATGCTCGGATCTGTAGGGTATCAGGGGGCAGACAGCGTATTGAATGCATTCGTATGGGCAAATCTCTTGATGATGCTGAATATCAGCGGCGATGATGAAATCGGCGGCATGGTTGGTCATCTGGCATATCTGAGTTTTTGGGATGTAGAATTCGGCATTCATCGCGATATGAACATCAAAGGTAAAAATTATACAGGCGGTATCTCCGGATTCACCGCAGGCGCAATAGAGGTCAACGAAACCACGATGGACACAATCCACGTGAATGGAACAGACTATGTCGGCGGTATTTCAGGCAATCAGGAAGAACAGATTCTTGAAGTCAATGACAGCATACTTAAAAGAGTTTTTGTAAATGGATCTGATAATGTCGGCGGTCTGGCCGGCCGTATCAACGCCTTCAGCCAGATCATGGATTCTTCGATAGAACAATTCACCATTCAGGGCCAGAACAATGTCGGCGGATTATATGGTTTTTCTGATATGATTCGCATATCTGCTTTCGACAGCATCATCCAAACAATAGTATCCGGCGAAAACAATGTCGGCGGCATCATCGGCATGTCTGAAGGTGAATATGTACAATACGATTGTCTGGTGAATACCTGGGTGGAGGGATTCAACAAACTCGGTGGTATTGCCGGCGAACACAAAGATTATGTCATGTATATCGAGGATGCCGGCATCACTGGACTCATTTCACAAAAACGTCCCAACGAAAGTGAAACCGATGCAACCTATATCGGCGGAATTGCCGGAACCGGCAGCGGTATGATTGCCATTGCCCAAACCTATACATTTATGCACATTCTTCCGCAGGCAGAAAGCAATACTATCGCCGGCATCTATTCCGGATATCTCGACATCAGCAATGTGGATTATGGCAGCATGGTCTACTGGAATGAATCTCTCGATCCAATACAACTCACAGGTCCGGACAGTACGCCTTCCAACGAAGAACTCGCCAACGAAGCCTTTAATTATTACAAAGACGACAATAATGAACTCATCTTTGCTGTGATTCCCGAAGATGTAAATGGCGAACTCGTCGATAAAGTATATACGCTGGCCAACGTGATGGAAATGCATTCATGTACAGTAAAGATCAGCATGACACAGGACAAAAACTATACATGCTACACCATACCCTATCCGGCCGATATGGATGCGCTGATGCTCAGTCGTGCATGTATTCCCGAGGAAATGAAAGACGAAATCTGTGCGACCACATCCCCTTATTTACCTGATACCCCCGATTTATCTATCGATGACGACGATGACGATGACGACGACGACGACGATGATCAGGGATAGCGGCATCATGCGAACATACAAATAGAAAACGCCGCGTATCCCGCAGGGATAGCGGCGCAGGCGAGCCGTATGGGCGACCCCGTGTGGTCGCCCATAGGCGAGCAGAGACGTGTCGTGACACGTCTCCCATATAAAAAATAAATTATCCCAACACGGCCTTGACCACATTTTCTGCGGTAATGCCGAATTTTTTGTACAAAAGATCAGCGGGTGCGGATGCGCCGTAAGTCGACATGCCGATGAATTTGCCTTCGTCACCGATGAGTTTTTCCCAGCTCATTTCGCAGGCGGCTTCGATGGCGACGCGGTTTTTCACCGATTTGGGCAGCACCGACTCGCGGTATTCGGCGGATTGCTCGAGGAACAGGCGGTGTGCGGGGACGGAAACGACGCGGCCGCGTTTGCCCTGGGCTTTGAGCTGGTTGTAGGCGTCGATGGCGATGTCGACTTCCGATCCCGAGGCGAGCAGGATGAATTCGGGGTTGTCGTCGCCGATGAGGGTATATGCGCCTTTGCGGAGGTTTTCGGCCGATGCGTAGACCGTGCGATCGAGGGTCTGGCAGTTCTGGCGCGAGAGTGCGAGTCCGACGGGACGATCGCTGGCGACGGCGAATTTAAAGGCTTCGAGCGTTTCGTTGGCGTCGTTGGGGCGAATGAAGACGAAATCGGGAATCG
The DNA here is from genome assembly GCA_946415045.1 of uncultured Myxococcales bacterium. Taxonomy (GTDB): domain Bacteria; phylum Myxococcota_A; class Bradymonadia; order UBA4248; family UBA4248; genus UBA4248. The sequence continues at coordinate 1,780 of CAMKRB010000297.1, read as the reverse complement.
CACGCAGTGACGCGAAATGCTCGATCGGCTGATGCGTTGGGCCATCCTCGCCAACGCCGATGGAGTCGTGCGTCCAAACCCAGAAAGCATGCGCTTTTTCGAGCGCGCCCAGGCGGATGCAGTGACGCATGTAATCGCTGAACACGAGGAATGTCGCGCCGTATGGGATGAAGCCGCCGTAGAGCGCCATTGCGTTGACGATCGAGGCCATCGCGTGTTCGCGGATGCCGAAGAAGAGATTGCGGCCGGCGCGGTTGTCTTTGCTGTAGTCGCCCGAGGCTTTGACGTAGGTTTTGTTCGATTCGTGCAAGTCGGCGCTGCCGCCCATCAGTTCGGGCAGGTTGGCGTGGAGCGCGTTCAGGACTTTGCCGCCGGCGGCGCGGGTGGCCATCGGCTTGCCGGCTTCGAATGCGGGCACTTTGTCCCAGTCGGCCGGAAGTTTGCCGCTCATGCGGCGTTCAAATTCTGCAGCGAGTTCGGGATATTCTTTGGCGTATGCATCGAAATCAGCTTTCCATGCGTCGTAGGCAGCATCATGTTTCGCCACACGCTCGGCGCGGCTTGCGGCAACGCGATCGGGCACAAAGAACTGCGCGTCTTCGGGCCAGCCGTATACGGCCTTGGTGAGCTTGATTTCGTCGGGACCAAGCGGCGATCCGTGCACTTTGGACGTGTCCTGCATGTGCGGGCTGCCAAAGCCGATGTGGTTGCGCACGCTGATCAATGTCGGCTTCTCGTGCTGTGATTTCGCGGCTTTGATCGCATTATCGATGGCGGTCAGGTCGGTGCCGTCCTCGACGATGATGACGTTCCAGCCATGGGCTTTAAAGCGCGCGGGCACGTCTTCGGTAAAGCTCACGTCGGTGGTGCCGTCGATGGTGATGTGGTTGTTGTCGTACAAAACAACCAGTTTGCTCAGTTTCCAGTGGCCGGCGAGCGAAGCCGCTTCGGCGCTGATGCCTTCCATCAGACAGCCGTCGCCGCAAATCGCGTAGGTATAATGATCGACGATGTTGTGGCCGGGCTTGTTATAGCGCGCGGCGAGGTGCGATTCGGCGAGCGCAAATCCAACGGCATTCGCGATACCCTGACCAAGCGGACCGGTCGTCGTGTCGATGCCCGGGGTGACGTGATTCTCGGGGTGGCCCGGCGTGATGCTGCCAAGCTGGCGGAATTGCTTGATATCATCGAGGCCAACGGGATAGCCGTTCAGATGAAGCAACGCATAAAGCAGCGACGAAGCGTGGCCGTTCGAAAGCACGAAACGGTCGCGGTTACTCCAGCCGATGTGATTCGGCGCGAGTTTCATGTGGCGGCTCCATAGCACATGCGCCATGGCCGCACAACCCATCGGCGCGCCCGGATGCCCCGAATTCGCCTTCTGAACCATGTCCATGGCCAGTGTCCGTAACGTGATCACGTTGAGCTGATCGATGTCAATGTTGGCTACCGCGTCGTTCCATTCTTTCGTCATGTCGATTGTCTCCGTAATAAAATCAAAAAAGCGCGAAAAAGCGCCCATTGATATTACCCGATTCACGCGCATTCGTGGAGTGTTTTTTGTGTTTTTTGCCGGGCTATCTCGCCGTCGGCTCGATACGCCCCGGCTGCGCCGCTATCGGTCATACTGCCCGATACGCGGCGCACATTTTTGCCCATTGATTTGGTATGCTTTCTATAGCCTGTGCCGCCCAAATCCGGAACTGCACACTGCGATGAGGATTGACCCGATAACTCAACGCGAGGCTCATGTCCAGGTTGTAGCAGGCAATCTGGTAAG
>CAMKRB010000296.1 GCA_946415045.1 uncultured Myxococcales bacterium | reverse complement strand
CCCATGGTCAGATAGGCCTGTGCCGGAGGATTCTTATATTTTACAGATTCCTGGGCATAGACAAGTGCATCCTCCATACATGTGAGGTCGCACATCAGACTGCTCAGAGAAGATGCTGCCTGCATTCTGTCGCTGTCATCGTTCGGTGCGATATCGGCGAAATAGGCGTATGCAGCTTTGGGCAATGCATTGGATGGCTGAATGTTGTCGGTATAAAAGCGGGCAACAGGCCCGGTCGATTCCTGCGGATAAAGCTGGAACAGGAATTCTGCCAGCTGCCGGCGCAGCGGAAAATACATGGGCGCGACAAGATTTGTTATCACATGCACCAGATAGTCGCGCAAGCTATAAACACCGGCTGTATTTATCGCAGAAACAAAAACCTCGCGCAGCGCCGCACATCTTTGAATAAACTGCTTGAAAAGCTGATAAAACTCGTAACATCCGCCCTTGTCTCCATTCACGATGCGCTGGACAAAACAGGGGATCAGATTGCGCTCGCGTTCGCGCATTCCAAAACGCTCCGTCTTGTTGATGTAGTGCGCCATGATTTCGTCGCGCTGCCAGAATACATAGCGTTCACGCCAGATGAGCGGCTGCGGTTCTTCGAATTCCATCCCGCTGTCGACCGGCTCAAGCATCGATTCCTGACCGTCTTTGCCGGGATGAACGGGTTTCCAGCCAACGCCCTGATACAGACGGGATTCCCATACATATCCATTCTGCAGCGTCTGAAAAACCTTGTCTTCGGCATTCTGACGCGCATAAATCTTCGCCTGAATCAGATACAGACGCGAAAGGAACGGATACTTACCGAGCAATTCGTTGATCTTCCACAACAATTGGTCGGCATCGATTTGGCTGCAGCGCGCACCCAGTTCGATTTGCTGCAGTTCAGGAAACAGCCTGGTTGCCATGGATTTTGCCCATTCCATAAACTGTTCCATAAACGGGTGCAGGAAGAACCCCTCGTTGAACGCATCGTGATCGATGGTGCGCGATTTCATTTTTTGCAAATACAGTGCATGCGCCTGACGTATCGAATGCGCCAAATCTTTGGTCGTATGGATGACATCGGTGTTTGCCGGCAGTATCAGTCTGGAACGCGACACAGATCCCTGGCTGACACTGATGAAGTGCCTGGATTCCTTGTCGCTGTTCGATGCACGCATGCGGCCAATCACATGCGGATGACGCATCAGCTTGTGCTTTACCGTTTTCTTGCGTGCATGAAAATCGACCGCTTTTTTGGGGCTCGAGAACGACTCAAACGGCCGGAATGTAAACCCATGTTCTGTCGATTTATCAAAGAACAGCGAAAGCACCTGATTCTGATGTGTGGATATATAGTTTTCGATGATATCCACCGCATGGTTAAAAAACTGTTCGGTGATATCCTGCCAGCCCAAAAGCTGACCTGAAACCGCGGTTGCATAGATGCTGGCGGAACGCGGATAGGGACAGACTGACGGGATTCGATACATCATGCTGCGCCTCAGCCGGATATCGGATTGAGGCAGCATCACACCTTCATCCGGAAATACGCCAGCCTTAATGGCGTCCTGAATGATGTGATAAGAAGTACAGCCCCGATAAACGATATCTATCACTGACTGAAACATGCGATCATCGTCAGCGAGCAGGGATTTCACCAGTCTTGAATCGCCGCACAGGGCATGCCAGATTTCGATGACTCGGTCGGTGTACTGCGCAAGCTGTGCATTATCCACGCGCACATTCTGTGAAAACAAACTCCGCGAGGCGCAAAACAGCGTGCGATAGACAATGGATTCAAAAGCGCGGCGCAGCCCCTTGTCGTCCAGATATCCGACCTCACAGTCAAATCTGGGCATCAGACGCTGAAACGCCGAACCGTCCATAGCAAATGGATAGGGTTCGTGTCCGGCCAGTGCTTCGAATGCATCTGCAGTCGTTTCCCTGACGATATTATCGTTTGCGGCCCAGAACATCCCGTCGATCACGGGTTTTGTGTCGTTTTCGTACTTTACGTTCAGCATTTCTGCGGAATTTGGTCTGGCCGGTGCAGAGACAGTTTTCGCTGCCTCCCGATATATCGAAAGCAAATTATCGACAGTCTTTTTGCCGGATTCTGAAAGATTTGCACACAGCGATTCCCTGTAATTGTCGAAATCGGAATCGCCGTAATGCGCACAAAGCTGCCAGCCAATGCCTGCGGTTGCCGGATCCTCACTGCAGTCTGCGGCAAAGGATGCAAGCACACGATCATAGGAAAAATGCGTGAGATCGTTGATCAGCCCGGAATTGGCTTCACCAAGGATGCGCGCAGACATCCGGGCCCGCCATAACGGATTGTCGGGAATGCCACGGAACTGACCGGTCAGCATCGAATTGATGAGTACTTCACCATCCGGCATCCTGACAAACTCTTTATGCAATCCCTCGAAATAGCTGCCGGTTGCTCTGCCAGTCTGCGACTGCTCATACAACTCGTTCCACAGATATGAAATCATATCGTAGATGCGCGGATCATCAAACGTATGGAACATCGATAAAATCGATGCGGCTTCGTAACGGAAACCATCCCAGATGAGCTGATGCGCTATCACACCAAGCAGCAATGCTTCTTCAAGGCATATCGGCCGCGTCTTGCTCGCTTTAATAAACTCTGCGATCAGCCAGAAAACAGTGATGTGCGCGATAAAAATGCGCTGTGTCGAATCCGTATTCCGAAATGCACAGGATGCCGACAATACCTGGAACAGCATTGCAGTATATTCATCACACAGGTCTTTCAGGCTGCGAAATACCGAGATGAATTCGTCGGTGCGCACCATGTCGGGATGTTCAATGACATCCGCAATCAGCGTCATAAATCGCACAAGCCGTCGTTCATCACTCGTCCAGTGACCGCCGTTATGCTCGAACTGTTTGAGCACGCGCACGCCATTGGCGTATTTTCCTAGCAAAAACAGACCGCGTGCCAGTCCCAGATACGTCGAACTCGAATCGCACGTCATCACAATGGACGCCGCATAATACGGAAGTGCCTGGAATGACTGCCCGCGCTGCATCGACAGAATATCGCCCAGACACGTCCATGCAAACCAGTTTGCGGGATCATATGCCGCAAGACACTGAAACAGCATGAACGATTCATCCATCCGGTTCATATCGTAATACAGCACGCCCAGACTCATCAGACTGCGCTTGTAATCCGGACACCGCTCCAACACAGTCTCGTGCAATGCAATCGCCCGATCCCGCTCGCCCACTTCGGCACAAACGTCGCCAAGCAGCGACATCGCCACAAGATTGTTTGGACTGAGCGTATTGGCGCGTTCCAGGTCGGCCTGCGCATGTTCAAACTGATTGGTCTGAATATAGGCCATCCCGCGCAACATATACAGTTCATAGCTGTCGGGCTTTTCGAGAATGCATTCTTCAAACAGGTTCAGGCCGCGCTTGCGTTTCCCGCTCAAAACCAGAAACATCGCCTGATATCCCTTCAGTCTGACCGGAGTTTCCTCAATCGGCAGTTTCTGCACCTCGCCCCAGTTCTGCCCCGCTTCTTCGAGATCGTTGCAAACAAGCGACAGCATAATCATATCCAGCAGCACTTCCATGCGCTCATCCGCTTCCTTAAGCTCCGGCAGCCACCCCATCAGCAGGGTTATGCCTTCGCTTACATTGCCATGAAAAATGCTCTCACGGATTTCTTCCAGCCGCTTGAAAAAAACAGCCTTGTTCACACGCACTCCTTACAATTGAAGCCTCTCGAAGCCTCTCATGGAACAGCCATGAAACTCCCCCAATGATTACATATCACGATTTGGAAACGATTAAAACAACCACATGATACCGCTTACAATCTGTGATACCCCATGTACATTCTTTTGTGCGGGACGCTCGCCTAGGGGCGGCCGCACAGGGCCGCCCCTACGGCTCGCCGTCGCGGCTATTGCCTGTCGGCAATACGCCGCTTTGCGCCCGTCTATGTGCTCGACTTCGGGCGACCACATGGGGTCGCCCCTACAGTCTGCGCGCATACGCCGGGCGCTCCTGATGCGCGTTCAACGTCGATTCCCCTCAAAACACTCGCCGATTATCCCCTATTCTGATAAACTCGCCATTCGTTGTCTGCATTCATGGAAGCAATGTGACATCGCAATGGGCAAGGAGACTTGAAATGACGCTCAGCTGGGAAGAAATCGAAGACAGGGCCGTGGGGTTCCGCAAGAATTGGGAAAAACAGAAAGGCGCAGAGCGACAGGAAGCGCAGATGTTTGTTCGGGAACTTCTGGCTGTTTTTGGTGTTGAGAATCCGCTGGACAACGGTGGCGAGTTTGAACATAAGACGCTTAAGGAATGGGGAGACGACGGCTATATTGATTACTTTTTGCCGAAGAAAATCATCGTCGAAATGAAGTCAAAGGGCAAAGACTTAAACAAAGCCTACGAACAGCTTAAGACTTATGTAATTACTCTGCCATCTGAACAAATGCCCGAACTGATGCTCGTGTGCGATTTTGACAGATTCGAGCTGTATCATCGCACGACAGCGCAACATGTCTCGTTTCGCTTGAAGGATATCCGTAAGTATATACGCCATTTTGCGAATATTGCGGGGTATGAAACACAACGTATCTATGATGAACAGCTCGAAGTCAACATACAGGCGGCCATCAAAATGGCCAAAATTCACGATGCACTCAAAGAGTTTGGCTATGAAGGACACGAACTCGAAGTCTATTTGGTCAGGCTGCTGTTCTGCATGTTCGCCGAAGATACAGGTATTTTCCCACAGTTTTCGTTTATCAATTATAATCAGAATTCAAAGCAGGACGGCGCAGATTTGTCTTTGAGACTGCACCAGCTGTTTGAAATTTTAGACATGCCGCCAGAAAAAAGAGCCAAGCGCGCAATGCTTTCTGCCGATCTAAAGCAGTTTGCCTACGTCGATGGTGGTTTGTTCCACGAGATACTGCATACGCCTGATTTTAACGAAAAAATGCGCCAAACACTGATCGATT
>CAMKRB010000295.1 GCA_946415045.1 uncultured Myxococcales bacterium | reverse complement strand
GTCAGAGGCGTTCCACGGAACGCCTCTACTCGCTATTGGCCTGCGGCCAATACGCTCGCCTGACGCCGCTATCTGCGATACGCGGCGTTTATCCCTGCAATATACAAGGAGCGAATTTGAACATCATTCACATGAAATACGCAGTGGAGATCGCAAAAACCGGGTCAATCAGCAAGGCCGGGGATAATCTTCGCATCGCCCAACCCAATCTGAGCCGTTCGATCAAATCCCTCGAGGCAGAATTGGGGATTACGATTTTTGAACGCACCTCGCACGGCATGGAACTGACGCCGGATGGCGAGACGTTTATTCAGTATGCGAATGCGATACTGACGCAGGTTCAGACGGTCGAAAATTTGTACAAATCTTCCTCGGTGACGCTCAATCGGTTTTCGATTTCGGTCCCGAGGGGCAGCTATATCGCCGATGCATTTGCGCGATTTTCGGCCAAAGTCGCTGACGAACAGTTTGAGATCTATTATCACGAAACCAATTCACAAAATGCCATCAACAATATATTACAAAACAACTATCATCTTGGCATCATCCGGTACGCCAAGCAGTATGAATCCCAGTTTATGCGCCTGCTTTCAGAAAAGGATCTGGCCTCGGAACTGATTACAGAATTTCAATATGTATTGCTCATGAATATCGATAATCCACTCAACCAGCTGGATGAGATACATCTGAGCGATTTGTCATCCTACATAGAAATCCTGCACGCCGATCCCTTTGTACCCTCCGTCCCAATCGTATCGGTGCGCAAAGCTGAAAATATCACAGAATCTCAGCGTAAAATCTATGTATTTGAACGAGGGAGCCAATTTTCTGTCCTCGAAATGAATCTTAATACATTTATGTGGGTTTCGCCTGTTCCGTCCAATATGAAAGAGAGATATCATCTCACCGAACGCAAATGTGAAGACAACGACAGAATCTATAAAGATGTTCTCATCTATCGCAAAGGCTACCGTTTATCTGCGCTGGACAAATTGTTTATTACGGAATTGATACAATCCAAACGAGCATGCATTAAGTGAACGCATGCAATTCGATGCGCAGAGAATTATTGACTTATTGTACAAAAGTGCTAATAGCGCACCCAGCTGACGGGGCGGCGTCGATCCACGACACCTGAGAATGACCCGTTGAACCTGTACGGACAATGCCGGCGTAGGGATTCAGCCACAGATTCAGCGCATGCACGCAAATCTGTTTGAAATCCCTTCACCGGATTTCGATAGGCAATCACGATATGCGACTGGCTTTATGCATTCTGGCTCTGCTTTGCGGTATCACAACCCTCATGGGTGCACCGCGTCAGGCTTTTTCATTCGACGAATTTGACACGATCTATGCGCCGCCCAGATTTGCCCTGCATTACAGAGATCTCACGCTTGAAATCAAGGGCAGAGCGCGCATTGGGCTGCATGATTTACAAGGCGACGGTGGTCCCGGTTACGACAGTCCAACCGATACCGCAACCATCGGCACGCGCTCGCCATTTGTCGAACTCGACAGTTTCGATCTCGCCCTGCGTCTGAACTGGCTGGAAACGGTGTGGTTCAACACCAATATTTCATTTCTCACCAGCAGTACCTCACTTTCTGCCATTTATTTCGAATATCGTGACGAAATCAACGACTGGTACAGCCACGGCATGGAAATCGGTTATCTTAGCCCGGTAGTTGCCACCGATCGCCATACAGCACGATACCCGCTCATCGCCATTGATTACTGGAAGAATCCCGAATATCACGCTGCATATGCTGCCAAATTTGCCTTTTCAGAGGACATATCGCTCTCGCTGTACGCATCCGCATCCTTTATGCGACCGCTGCGCCAGGAACCCATACACGGATCCCCAACCTATGCCGGATCCTATACAACGCTTTCTTATGGCAGTGCCAAACCCTATTCCGGCAATGCTGCATCGGGGACATTTATGGCCAGATTTCAGGCGTATGGTTTCGGAGCAGATGCGTTTGCAACCATCGGAAAAATCGTGAATTCCAAAGGTCTTGAAACGCTCTACTCTGCCTATCCCTACTACCGATCGCTCGATGCATTCAACAACGACAAGAGTGAAGCGACCGTCTGGTGGGCGGGCGGCAGACTGCTGTACAATGGTTACGGCGTTCACGTCATGGCCGAAGCCATTGCATCCGAAGAACAACTCATCAGGCGCGCGGGTCTGTATGCGCAGGGATCCTATACGTTTTGCCGCGATGCAGATTTTTTGAACGAACTTGAACTGCTGGTGCGCTATGAACAAACCTGGACACTGGATTCTACAAAAGTGAGCGCGCTTAATACATCGCTTCGCACGCCCGAAGTCAGCAACGCCATTTCGTGGGATCACCAGCTCATCACACTGGCCGCCCGTCTGCGAATTCTATACGATATACTCTCACTGCGAGTTGAATATACCTTCTTTATGGAGCAAAACAGCGCACCAAAACTCGACATGCGCCATCTTTCCATAGATGACAATGAATTGCTCATACAAATCGAAGCAAGGTATTAATCCGCATTTTTCACCCAATAAGGAGATTACATGAAACTCATCAAAGCCTTAAGTATTCTGTCTGTATTACTGATGTTCAGCGGATGTTCCGACGATGATACAAACACCACGAACAACGGTGGTCAGAGCAATCCATCAGGCACCAACAATACAGACAATCCATCCACAATCATTGCAGCAGGTACACATCTCAAGGTCACATCTTTTATAAACCAGCAATACAGCGGCAACATTGAATCCGTGCGGCCCGTTGAAGGCCGTGATCTGCCATCGGCTGTAGCTGTATCGTCCAAATCCAAGACGCTGCATTATCTCGAAAACAACGGTACAAAGCTCGAAAACTATTATCTCGACTATACGGGCAACGCCGATGCCGCCGACGATGAATATACTAATTCCGCAGTATTTGACGCAGATCATACATTGATAACCCATACGATTCTGGTGCGTGACGGCAGCGACAAACTATCCGATTGCCGCGGCGAACTTCTCATCGTCAACCATAACAAAACCAACAATGGCGGCGACAGCAGCGCCACCAAAATCGAAGTCGGATCCATGCCCGATTCAGTCGCCATCACACCCGACAAAAAATATGCCATAACCGCAGATGAACACGATTCGGAAGAAGCCTGGGGCAAATGCACCATCGGCACCATCGACCCGACGATTTCCATTATCCAGCTCACCGACGACAGCAACCAGCTGCTCGCAGAACCGCAGCTCGTCAAACGCATCAAGTTTTCTCGCGGGAAGCTTGGACCACGTGAACCCGAATATATTGCCGTTGCCAGCGACAGCGACACCGTAGCCGTCACGCTGCAGGATTCCCACGAAGTCGCCGTATTCAGCCTCAAATCCGTGCTGGCACAGACCGATGACATTCTTCCCGAAACCGCAGTGACCATCACAGAACTCGCCAAAAGTGATGCCGGCACAAATGCATGGCCCGACGGAATTATCGCGTTCGACGTGAACAACGCACACTATTTCGCAATCGCGGGAGAATCGAACGACACCATTACTATAGTCAACGCAGAAGGTGCCGCCGTTTCCAATCCGCGCGTCACCGAACGCGAAGTCCCCACATCCTATCCCTGCCTCGAAGCCGACTGGTTCCCAAATGTCAAATACAGCCCAGACTCCATCACATCATTCGAAATTGCAGGACGCGTCTATGTCGCAGCCACCCTTCGCTATGCCGGTGCAGTCATCGTGTATGATGTGACCAATCCCGCAGCCCCCGCCTTCGAATTCGTCATGCACGCCGGTCAGAATGATATCGTCGGAAATGGTGTCTGCTCCGAAGAAGATACATCCATTGTCTATCCCGAAGGCATTTCATCCGGGAAATTCGGCGACGCCGTCTACCTGTGGGTCGCAAACGAAGGCGACAACTCCGTTTCGTCGATTAAAATCGAAGCCAAATAATACCGCCTTCTTGCTTTTGATCACGGGGCTGCGCCCCGCCTCGCCTATGGGCGGCGCTGCCGCCCATACGTCTCGTAAACACGCCTATGCCTGACGGCATACGGCGTGTTAATTGTTTTTGGGCGATCCTATGCCTGCGGCATACGGATTGCCTCGCTCTCCAATATTGCCGGACAATACCCAGACCACTGATTTCCGTTTCATCCGCATCCGATATGCAGTATACACGCATTCTATCAGCGCATTCGCGCTGCGATAACTCTCGTTCGATCTGCATCCGCATGAACTGGTATAAATTATTATTTATTGCAGTGATACTGCCTGTCGCAGCACCTGCAGCATCAGCTAACCCAAAGCAACCGCCATCACTGCCGCAGCTGTTATCGCAGCTTTCAAATACGGATGAAGCGATTGTGACAAATGCACTTTACCAGATGGGACCATTGTGCGATCAAAGCTGCGTCCCTGCAGTTTCCGACATGCTTCGTCACCACGATGCCGGAGTTGTCAAAGCCGCATGCCACACAGCAATAGAATTGGCAGACCCGCACCTCGCCCCTGCGCTGATGGAGATCATTCGCAACCATCCGCTGGAGGACGTGCGCGTCGAAGCCCTCAAAGCACTCACTCGCATTGGGAGAACACAGGACTACGAACTGCTGTTCGACAACGCCGACTACAAGCATCCCGACTGGACCACACGCCAAATCATCCGCAGCCTGCCAAAGGATACAGCGCTTTTGATGCTCGATCGCATCGCAAAACTCGCAACAGAGCCATCCCTTGTGACCAGCATCGTAAACGCCTACCAGGATTATCCCGACGAACTGTTTGCCGCCCTCATCACCATGCTCTTCCAGGGACAATCACCCCAAGCTGCGAGCCAGATTTTGCGCGCACTTGCAATGATATCCCAGTCTCTCACCACACCAGAGCTGTCGGAATCCCAACAAATCGCATTCTGGATATCCCCGGACAGCAAAAAGGAAAGCCTCGATCTGATCGCAACGATTCAAGCCAATCGTTCCACGCCAGATGCCATTCGCTGGATCCTGGCATACGGCAGCCAGCTTTC
>CAMKRB010000294.1 GCA_946415045.1 uncultured Myxococcales bacterium | reverse complement strand
ATCTGGAAAGTGCTTCGCATTGATTCTCAGCAGGATTTGACCTGCCTGTGCGCCGTCAGCCGCTTCGACGACCCCGAATCCATCTCCATCCTTAAGTTCCTGCGCTCTAAAGAACCTCACGAAATCCGGGTCTTTAACGACAGCATACAGCACACGTTCATCCTGTCCCGCGAAAGCAACTACTTCCAGAACATCGTCCGGGATTATGCCGAATGCGCTGCATTCATCACCGACGACATCCCCAGACAATCGCTGCCCGCATCCATACAGGCCAACGGCGTCTTACAACCCGCCGTCGCCGTACAAATCGGTATTCTCATTGCCCAGGCCATGGAGCGCGCACACCAGCGCGGCTTCGTCAATGGCAACCTCAAACCGAGCAATCTCTTCTTCGAAACGCACGGCGCAAATGTCGTCCCGGTCATCTACGATTTCGGCCAGAAACTCTATGTCGATTCGGCCGGCCGGCTCCAATTCTCCGATATTGCTTTTGTCGATCCCTCCATCGATTATAACCTCACAAACACCTCCGTCGCATCCGATATTTACTCGTTCGGCATGTTGCTTGTCTACATGCTCATCGGACGCATCCCGTTCAGCTCGACGACCTCCGAAGAACTCATCTCCGAAATCGACATGGCTCAGACAATTCCCAATCTGATGCAGTTCCGCACCGATCTCTCGCCAGATCTCATGCAGTTCATCTATTGGTGCACCGCGTTCGATCCTCAAAGCCGCTATCGAAATTTCACAGACGTGCTCAGAGATTTGTATATCATTTACAATCAAATGATGGCTGCGCCCGCGTATTCGTAATTCTGATGTGCAGGGGGCAACGCCCCCCAACGTCGCTATTGCACGGTACAGACGCGCATGCTGCGCATCTGCGCCGTGCAATACGCGCCGCCCCCCTCTGCGGGGACACCCCGCAACGCCCCGGTTCCTGGCGCTCCAATCGTTTCTCGCAGGCGTTCTCGCGAACGCCTGATTTCATCTGGTAAAGCATGATGATTTCCGGTTTATCCATGATGCAGCACGCAGGTTTGGCCCTCTTTCGTCTGATTTGTCTTGCTGCCGTTTTGATAACACTTCCGTCTGCGGGTATGGCGGATTCCCTCTATTCCAGCGTTGATCTGACCATTCCATGGCCTGACGCCATCGAACATACAGCGTGTGAAAGCCCGCGGTTGCTGGGAACTGGTATCGCCTGCGCTCAAATCGGCGAAAATGGCCAGGATGGGGCAGTGCTCGTGACTCGCCATCCGGGCTACAAGCTGAATCGAATCGATCGTTTGCAAAAACATCTCGAGTATTCCGAATCTGCGCTCAGCGATATACCGAATGTGCGCGTGATGCAGTCGCGCATTCTGTCCGAACAGCCGCTTGTCGCGATTATGGAAATTCTGCGCAATGACGCCACCATCAACGATATTCGTGCACTCAGCAATCCCCCCGTGCGACAGACGTCTCTGATCCTGCCCGTGGGGGATGAGCTCGTTCAAATCTTTATCTACCTGCCGCTGGAAGGTCACGATGCCGGCACACAGTATCAGACGCTGGTTCAGACTTTTGTATCGTCCATTCGCGTCGACCAGAAACTGGACACATCTGCACCAGATAACGGCAGTTCACTGGCATCCGCCGGAACGCTGTCACTGCTGCCCCGCGCCCTGTTATTTGGTTTCGGTCTGGCTTTGCTTATCATTGGACTTTTGGCGCTGCGCACTTTTTTAGCTCGCCGTGAAAAAGAACGACGCCAAAAACAGGAAATGGATAGGGCTGAACGCCTGAGCAATATGGATGACGAATCACAGTCGTCCAGCACAGTTTCTCAGTAAACAGTCATCATTGTAGTTTCTGAAGCCAGGTTATCTCTATAAACGCGGCGTATCGGCGCAGCCGATAGCCGCGTGGCGAGCCGTATGCGCCGAAGGCGCATAGGCGAAGCACCACCAAAAAATCCTCGCCATTTGTGACAGAGCGAGCTATTAGGGAAATGGGCTACAGAAACGTTCCATGGAACGTCTGTACGGTACAAATCATATTTCATATTTTGCCCCGATGGAGGCAGACGATGGCAGAGCGCTTGTTCCCGATTGGAATTCAGACATTTGAGAAGATTTGCGACAAGAACTATGCCGATGATCTATAGGATTATTATTGTACTTTTTTAAATATATAATAATTTTGATAGGGTAATAAATCTTTTACTTCGTGATCGAGTTTCAATCCAGAGGATTTGGCGATTTCGAGTAACTTTTCGGGAGCAATTTTGGCGTTTTCGGGCGGCCCATTGGGGATATCTCCCTGTTTGAATTCGATAATATGGAACTGCGCGCCATTGGGGAGCTGTTTGACGATGCCCGTCATCCATTCGACCGGGGCTGCGATGTGGTGCATGACATCGCACATAAATATCATATCGATATTTTCGGGGATTTCGGGGTTTTGCGGATCGATGAGTTTTACCTCGATATTCTGTATGCCTTTGAGCATGGCATGATGATGAATATGTCGAATCATTTCGGGTTCGACATCTGCGGCAAAGAGGCGTCCGGAGGTAAGTTTTTGAGCGATTGGGAATGAGAAATAACCAGAACCTGCGCCCAGATCGAGCACGCGCTCATTGCCCTTTAGCTGCATTTGATCGACGATTTCCTGGGGTTTTTGCCATATTTTTCGATCTTCGCGGTCGAGAAACTGGATATAGGCTTCCATTTGTTCAAAGGGCTTCATCTGGGTGGGATCGAGGCCCTGTTTTCGCAGCGGGCAATCGACGGGGGGATTGGACGGATCGTGAACCATGCCCACGGGATGTTCGTGCTGAGGTTCCTGAGCATTTGCAGGCGGATTGTCATTCGTGGGCTGCGGTGTTTCGGTTTGAGCCGGCTGATTTTGCGGTGTGTTATCGGCAGGCTTGTTTTCGGGCTTTTGCGGTGAACAGGCCGTTGCCATGAGCATTATCCATAATGTGACGAAACATCGTTTCATTGTGTATTCCTGCTGGCATGAGGTGAATGTGTATGGAGTCCGGGGACTCCATTCGATATTGAACGTTATTGTTGTATCCATTATTTCTCAAAAAAACAAGATTCATGGAGAACTGAGCTGTGTGGGTATGTACAAAAAGATGAATTGAGAGGGCGGGCGGCGTATTTGCCAACAGCAAATAGCCGACCGTGCGAGCCGTATGTGCCGGAGGCGCATAGGCGAGCGACAGCAAAAACAGAATCAAGCCATACGGGAGCTTGAATAATCGGGGAATATCCACAAAGAATGAAAAAAAAGCGAAATTGAGTTGCCATCGTCCGGACGGTGATTAATGTGCCGCACCTGTTGTGAGGGACGCAGTTCCCCGGTAACTGTTTGAAACCCGGACGGTTTCGTGTGACCGGATAGCCGGTCGGAGTCAGGAGATTTTTAAATGTTCAAACCATTGAATGATCATGTGCTTGTGAAACGTCTTGAGCAGGAATCTGTGAGCAAGGGCGGCATTATTATTCCCGATACAGCCAAGGAAAAGCCGGCGAAGGGTCGTGTGATTGCCGTTGGCGCAGGGAAACTCGACAAATCGGGCAAACGTATGCCCATCGAGGTGAAGGCCGATGAAATCGTGTTGTTCGGCAAGTATTCGGGTTCCGAAGTCAAGCTCAACAACGAGGACTATATCATTTTGCGCGAGGACGATATCCTTGCAGTCGTTTCGGAATAATTGATTGTTTGACCAAAGGCGCATGTATGCTGCGCCAGAGGAATTTATACAAAGGATGAGTACCATGGCAAAAGAGATTATTTACAAGGAAGCTGCCCGTCAGAAACTGCTTGAAGGCGTCGAGATGCTCGCCCGCACAGTGAAAACAACGCTTGGCCCCAAAGGCCGCAATGTTGTGATTGAGAAATCGTATGGCAGCCCGAAGGTCACCAAGGATGGCGTGAGCGTTGCCAAAGAAGTCGAGATTGCGGATGTGTCGGAGAATCTGGGCGCTCAGATGGTGCGAGAGGTGGCATCCAAGACGAACGATGTCGCAGGTGACGGCACGACGACCGCAACGGTTTTGGCAGAGGCCATTTATCGCGAAGGTGTGCGCTATGTGACAGCCGGTCACAATCCAATGGCACTCAAACGCGGCATCGACAAGGCGGTGCAGGCAGTCGTTGATTACATTGGCAAAAATGCGCGTCAGACGCGAGATCCCAAAGAACTGCGCCAGGTTGGTACAATCAGCGCCAACGGTGATGAGCAGATTGGTGATCTGATTGCACAAGCCATGGAAAAAGTCGGTCATCAGGGCGTGATTACGGTCGAAGAGGCCAAGGGTATGGATACCGTGCTTGAGGTTGTCGAGGGCATGGAGTTCGACCATGGTTATTTGTCGCCTTATTTTATTACCGATTCCGAACGCATGACATGCGTGATGGACGAACCCTATCTGCTGCTCGTTGAGAAGAAGATCAGCACGATGAAGGATTTGCTCCCGATTCTGGAAGAAGTGCTGCGCACGGGTAAGCCGCTTGTGATCGTCGCCGAAGATGTGGACAGCGAAGCACTTGCAACGCTGGTTGTGAATCGTCTGCGAGGTACCCTCAAGATTGCGGCTGTGAAGGCACCGGGATTTGGTGATCGCCGCAAAGCCATGCTGCAGGATATTGCCGTTCTGACGGGTGGTGAAGTGATCAGCGAAGATCTGGGCATGAAGCTGGATGCGACCAAGATTGGTCAGCTTGGTGTGGCGCGTCAGATTACCATAACCAAAGACAAGACGATCATCGTCGATGGTCGCGGCAAATCCGAAGAAATCAAGGCCAGATGCGCGCAGATTCAAAAGCAAATCGACGACTGCAAGAGCGATTATGATCGCGAGAAACTGCAGGAAAGACTGGCCAAACTGAGCGGCGGTGTGGCAGTGATCAAGATTGGTGCTGCGACCGAAGCCGAGATGAAAGAGCGCAAGGATCGCGTGGATGATGCATTGCACGCAACGCGTGCTGCATTCGAAGAAGGCGTGATTCCCGGTGGTGGTACTGCATATCTGCGAGCAGCAGGTGCGCTCAACGATATCAAGGCCAGTGAGGCTGAGATGTTTGGCGTCGGGATTTTGAGGAGAGCGCTCG
>CAMKRB010000293.1 GCA_946415045.1 uncultured Myxococcales bacterium | reverse complement strand
CCCCCATGCGGCGTTTCGTGCCTCATCCACCGCTATCGCGGCCCCCTCTGTTATTCATGTTAAATAACCGCAGCGATGGACACCGATATTCACCGCAGTCCGAATGGTTGCTGCAAATGGCGACTCGTTACGATTTTGCTGTATCAGAGAAAATAAAAATGATATTTTAAGGCTGTCTTTGTGGCATTCATAATTTTTGATGTTTGTGAATGCCGTCTGATACTGGAGATTTACAGATGCTTGAATGGTTTGGCGCGTTATCCGGCTTTGAACAGACGTTTTATGTAATTGGCATTGTGATGACGGGACTGTTCATCGTGAAAGCCATTCTGCTTTTGCTTGGCGTGGGTGCGGATGTCGACGTGGACGCCGATATCGGCGTCGATGCGGATGTGGATGTGGATTCCGGGGATGGGGATGGTGCAATGGTTCATGCCAGCAGCGCAGCCGATTTGCACTTTGTCTCGGTTAACGGCATTCTGGCATTTCTGGCGGTTGGCCCGTGGTTTGTCGTCGGCACCTATTCAATGTGGGGTTCGCACGTCATTTCGATTCTGTGCGGCATCGCGAGCGGATTTGTGGCGATGTATCTGGTGGCATTGATGTTGCGCGCGCTCAAAAAACTGGAGCAATCCGGCACGATCAACATGAAGGATGCCATAGGGAAAATTGGCGAGGTTTATTTGACTGTGCCCGAAATGGACAAGGGCAGAGGAAAGGTCAATCTGGTACTTGGTGGACAGCTTCAGGACTATACAGCGATATCACGTGACAGCGAGCCGATTGCATTTGGTACGAAAGTCCGCGTGGTAGATATCGAGGATGACGATACGCTTGTTGTGCAGCGCGAATCCGAAGAAATCGTCTGAATGTTCTTGCGGTGCGTATGGCCTGCGGCCATAGCACCGCCGACCGCGTATGGCCGCAGGCCATAGCGGGCGCACATCATCACTTAAAACTATATTTCTTTAACGCCTGAAACGGCACAATTTATAAGGAGAACTCAAATGCAGGTTGGTGGACTTACCATTGGAATCATCGTGTTATTTATTGTTGGCCTGATCATTTTGGTTGGCGTGTTGAAGCGCATCAAACGCTGCCCGGCCGACAAGATTCTGGTCATTTACGGTAGCGGCACGGGTGGAACAGCCAAATGCGTACACGGAGGATCGGCATTTGTATGGCCGATTTTCCAGGACTGCCAGTTCCTGGATTTGACGCCGTTTTCGATTCCCATCGATTTGCGCAATGCATTGTCGCGTCAGAACATCCGTATCAGCGTGCCGGCGAGCTTTACAGTTGGTATCGCAACCGAGCCGAAACTGATGCAGAATGCGGCCGTCCGTTTGCTCGGCAAATCGCTGAGCTACATCCGCGACCTCGCCCAGGACATCATCCTTGGCCAGCTGCGTCAGGTTATCGCAACGATGGACATCGAAGAGCTCAACAGCCAGCGTGAAAAGTTCCTGCGCGAAGTATCCGACAACGTCGAAACCGAGCTCGGCAAGATCGGCCTCAAGCTGATCAATGCGAACATCACCGATATCACCGATGAATCGGGATATATCGATGCTCTGGGCCAGAAAGCAGCTGCAAAGGCCACGAATGATGCAAAGCGCGACGTTGCTCAGTTTGAGCGCGATGGTTTGAAGGGCGAGACAGAGGCCAAGGTCGAGGCGGAAATCGCCGTGTCCAACCAGAAACGTGCCCTTAGAGAGAAAGTTGCCGAGCAGAACGCTCTGGCAGTGACCGCCGAAAAGAACGCCGAGAAAGAGCAGCGTACCGCCATCGCGAATGCGAATGCAGCCGCTCTGGCCGCAGAAAAAGAGGCTGAAAGAGCCCAGCGTGCTTCGGTCGCCGCATCGAACGCGAACGCCATCGCGGCAGAAAATGAGGCGAAAGCCCATATCGCGCTTTCAGAGGCCAAACGTCGTGAGGCTGAGGCTGAGGCAAGCGCCCGCGCATACAGCGCCGAGAAAGTCCAGCAGGCAAACGCTCTGGCCGCATCCTATTCGGCCGAAGAAAAGGCAGAACTTGCCCGTGCTGAACGTCAGAAAGCCACGATGCAGGCCGATATTCTGGTCCAGGCCGAAATTGAGAAACGCCGCATTGAGATCGCCGCAGAGGCAGAGGCTGAGGCCATCCGCCGTAAATCAAAGGGTGCCGCCGACGCTATGTTGATGAAGATGCAGGCCGAGGCAGACGGTATCAAGGCACAGCTTACCAAACGTGCAGAAGGTTATGCAATGCTCGTTAAAGCCGCTGGCAACGACGCTTCAGCCGCTGTCCAATTGCTGATGACCGACAAGGTCGAGGATATCGCCAAGATCCAGACCGAAGCCATCAAGAACGTCAGCATCGACAAGATCACCGTCTGGGATTCGATGAATGGAGAAGAAGGTGGCTCCACGACGCGCGGGTTTCTGAATTCACTGATGAAAACCGTTCCCCCGATGAAAGACATGATGAACATGGTCGGTATCGAAATGCCGGGCGTGAAGGATGCCAAACCTGCTGCTCCAGCGGCTCCGAAGCCTGCCATTAAGACTGGTGCATAATACTGCTCGCCTATGGGCGGCCTTGCCGCCCATACAGCTAGCTGCCTGTGCTATTCGACGGTGTCGAATACGCACAGGCTTTTTTTTGGCTTTGTTTAACCAGTGTGAATATGGCTTTCATACCAAGTACAAAAGCAGTTCAGGTTAAGAGCATCGAGCGTCGAGCATCGAGTTAGCTCCATGATCACTCGTCGCTCGTTACCCGTCGCTCAAAGCTGGAAATCGTCCAAAGCACACTCTAAGCTCTAAGCTCTAAGCTCTAAGCTCTAAGCCATAAAGCAAGCGACAGTGTATTTTCATATCCATGATCGTTAAACAGAGCCTAATCTAATCATTCTTCACGCATCGAAAACCCAGGTCTGGTGCGCCGGAATTCACCGGCATCGGCACATTCACGCTGATGTTGATTTCGGAACGGCCGGATTGATAGCTGCCGCCTTTGGTTATATACTTTTGCGGATCCTGGGGATCGGGGGTTGATGTCCATTCGCGGACATTGCCAAGCATATTGAGAATATGTCCGGGATTGGCGCTTTGCATGCGTCTGAAGACGTTTTCTGGGGCGTTGGGATTGATCTTTTTACATTCACCGCGTCCTGCGCCAAAATGTATCGTATCGCAGGATACATTGACAAAAGTGATTCCGTTTGTTTCGCCACCGTATCTTGCAGCGGCTTCCCATTGATCTGCGGTTGGCAGTGATTTTCCGGCGAATTTGCAGAACTCATCGGCACTGCCATAACCGATACCGGTCACCGGGAGCGTGACATCTTCCGGGACATTGGCGAGCGGCGGGCATTTACCGGCTTCGATACATTTATTGTATTGATAGTAGGATACTTCTGTCTGGTCGATGCTGAATGCGGGGAGCTGAATCATTTTGAGTTCGTCGCTTTTATCTGTGCTCACCCAGTGTTTTGCGGCCGGAATCGAAGTCATCATGCCATAATCGGTTTGTATTTCCCGTATCGGATGTGCATTCAGTATTGTATCTTTTTGTTCAGCTGCGGTCGTTTCGGGTTGTTCTTCTGGTCCTGGAATCGGCATGTGATTGGAATGTCGATAATACAATCCGGCAGCTGCCAGAATACAAATGACAATTAATACAAGTTTGAGTGCAGTATGTTTTTTTTGAGCGACAGCGGCAGCCTGCTGCTGAGATTTCTTTGGTGCATCGGAGAGATTGTTTGTATCTGCGGCTGTTTCCTGTTTTGGTTTTGTATTGGATTGAACGGCGACAGATTTCTTTTCTTCTGTATTTTTAGGTGCTTCCTGAGCTTTGGGTGAATTATCTTCTCGTTTTGATTTGAGTAGTTTTTCTGCGGATTGTACTTTTTTTACAGGTTGTAGTTTTTCAGCTGACTTTTGTATAGATTGTAACTTTGCAGCTGAAGACAGTTTATCAGCTGTTTGATCATTTGTATCATTTTTGATTTCGGTTTTGGCGTAGCCGATATCGTGAATGGTGCGTCCGCGTTTGAATACGACTTTGGACTTTGCATCGGGATTTGTACGTTTTTTCTCGCGGGAGATCTGTATGATAGAAGGATGCGTTGGTGACTTTTGGGGAATGGCGGATTCGGTATGTGCAGCTGCATCTTTGGCGCGTGTTTCGTGCTGATCTGCGGACTGCTGAGGTGCAGAATTATTGGATTCTGCAATGGATTTTTGTGCAGAGTGGAGCGGTGCCTCAGTTTTTCGTTTTTTATCGATGCGGGGCTTTACGGATTTTTGGGGTTCCTCGCCGTCCTGATTTTTGGAGCGTGTACGGTCGATGGCGCGTTCGATTTTTCGCTGCAGTTTTTGGTTGGTAGGAAGGATCGTGGTGCCTTCGTACGGATTGAGCAGGAGCTTGATGTCGTCATATCCGCCGAGAGAGAGCAGGGCGCGCTGGAATGATTCGGCATTGGGATAACGGTTGGCCCTGTCTTTTTCGAGGGCTTTCATGATGATGGCTTCGAGGCGGTCGGAGATATCGTTTCGCCATTTCCGCATCGAAGGCGGTTTCATGGTGAGCTGTGCCTTCATCAGTTCGAATTCGCGGTATTCTTCGAACGGCGTGCGTCCGCACAGCATTTCATACATCGTCAGTCCGATGGCGTATAAATCTGCGCGCTCATCGACATCGCGGGCGTTTTCGATTTGCTCCGGAGCCATATATTTGGGCGTGCCCAGTTTGGTCCCTGTGACTGTGCGCTGTTCATTTTCCTGCAGCAGCTTGGCGATGCCAAAGTCCATCACTTTCACACCGCAATACAGCGCTTCTTTGGATTCCTCGGCGCTGATCATGATGTTGGACGGTTTGATGTCGCGGTGAACGATGCCGGCGTGGTGCGCGAATCCGATGGCATCGAGCATGACCAGTGCGCATGATACCGTATCGCGTTCGGAGAGCGGGGCGCGCTCGATGATCTGGTCGAGCGCCTCTCCTTCGATGTATTCCATCACGATGGCCAGGACGCCCGGAATACCGCCATCTTTGTCGCCGTCGAGAACATCCATGACGTGCACGATATGCGGGTGCACGACTTTTGCCTGGATCTTGGCTTCGGCCAGAAACCGC